>JAYRVL010000518.1:0-2066 GCA_041918575.1 Anaerolineae bacterium
CACCATGACCGGCGGCAGCGCCGAAGTGCAGACCGAAATGACCGTCGTCGTCCAGGAGGCTTTCCAGATTATCAAACACGAGCCACAAGGGAGGTAGTTGGAACAGGCGGCCGGTCAGGCGTAACAGATCATCTTGGCCCGGCAGTCGTTGATCCGTGCGATAGGCCAACAGCGCAGGCCAGTTCAGATAGGCCGCGAACTTAGCCAGCAGGCTGTCCAATGTCGCATCTGGTTCCGTGCAAAAGTCCAGCCATAGCGACGGCGGCAGTTCGGCGGGGGCCATTTCCAGCAGAGCGCGCACGAGGGTTGTCTTGCCGATGCCGCCAATGCCGGTGACCAGCGTTGCCCGGTGTGCGCGCACGTGTCGCAGCAAGTCAACCAACTCGTTGCGCCGGTTGGCCAACGTCTGTGTGCGCAGCTCGGTGGGCAGATCGGGCAACGCTGAGGCGTTGTAGACAGCCTGGATGGCGGGTGTTCCGATGTCAGATGGCGAGTCGCCGGCATTGAAGATCCGGCCATCGGCCGATCGCAGGTAAAGCACGGGTGAGGAGAAGCCTGCATCATTGGGAAACTTGAGATGACAGGCGTTGCGCGCCAGCGTTGCCGCGGCATCTACCTGCCCGGCCCATGTGCCTACCGTCAGGCGCCGATAGAAGGTCTCCGCGAACTGCAGTGCCATATCGTCGCGCACGACATCCTGCATGGCGACGACCGCGGGAACACCGGCTCTCAAGATGGCCGGCGCCATGCCGATAAAACCGTGGCCGCTGCGCCGCCCCTCAACAGCCGCGCCCTTGCATGCGTTCAAGACAACCAGCTTGATGGTTGCATGATTGCCAAGCAGCGACTGCATCTGAACCTCATCCACCCATTCCTCATCGTACCGTGCATCGGCAGGAGCCACGGCCGCGTTGAAACGAAGCAGGCCCCGTGATGTGGTGTCTATGTCCCTCTCGAAGCACCCGTGACCAATGAAATGCAAAATATGATAGCTAGACGCCGATAGCGCATCATCCAATCGCTGGATGGAAACTCGGCCCGTGAGCAGATCGTAGGGCAGCCGAGCATTCTCCAGAGCCAGGGTGATAGTCCGCTCTTCCTCGTCTGTAGCCAGCCCTGAGCCATGCGGAATGACGATGAGCGCTTTTAGCCCCCCCAGCACGGCCAGCGACTTCATGCTGCCGTAGTTCAGGCTCAGAAGCTGCCGGGTCACTAACGTCTTGACCTGCGTCGCCAGGTAAGTGTCGTTCCAGGCCAGTAATTCCCACGGCAGCGTGGCGATCTCGGGAGCAGTTTCGTCGAAGTCGAGCCGTAGGCGCAGCGCAGCTCCTTCGACCGGTTCGATTCGTTGCCTGTAGACGCCCAGAAAAAGCTCGCACACCTGACCACTAAACAATGCGTCGAAGAGTGTATTACCGATCTCGCGCAGCAACGCCTGATTGGATGCGCTCATCCGCTCGAGCTGCGCCCTGAACTCAACCGCTGTTAACCTGGCCCAATCCAGCGAACCGCTGGCCAGACCACTACCAGGCGCCTGTGCGGTTACCCGGTAGGACCCTGGGGCGTTCTTGATGACGCGGAGGTCGAAATCAATGACAAGAGACATGGCGCGCCTCGCGACAAAAGGGTTTTCTGCACCAATGGCAGCAAATGCTCACCCGCACCTGCTCGGGCGCAAGTGCGGGCGTCAATCACGGCAGTCTTTTCGTCGTTTGTTAGTGGATCGAATTCATGCTACCCCCGGCAATAGGATATGCCTGGTTCAGATTACCATCGTTGAAGTGGAAGGTGTACGACATGGGCAGAAGCTGCATATCCTGCGCAAAGTTGCGCCAGCCGCCCGCATAATACTGGATAGCAGACCCGCTGTCAGAATGCACCAGTCCCGTCTGGAAGGTGACGGTGGGACTGGCCGCGGTGTTTTGGCCGCCCTTCTCCTGGCGGGCAAACGCGTAGCTCATGCTGAAGCTGTAGGTGAGCGGCAGCAGCTCCTTGCTGGCCTGCCCGCCCGCGGTTGCGCCGAAGTCACGCCAGCCGCCCGCGTAGTACTGCACCGTCCCCGTGCC
>JAYRVL010000519.1:0-14522 GCA_041918575.1 Anaerolineae bacterium
AGCGCGGCGATCCAGAACCAGGCGCGGCGCACGGCCAGGGCCAGGTAGCCCCAGAAGATCAGACTCCCCTGCGCATGACCGCTGGGGAATGCGTAGCTCGGTTCCTCGATCAGCACAGTCAACGCACGATCGGAGGGCCGCGGCGTCTGGAACAGGTCTTTCAGGAAGCCGTTGAAGAAGTCATAGCCTAAGAAGAAAAGATAGGCCAGCCGCACCGCCAGCGGCTTGTTCAGGCACCAATAGAGCACGGGAAAGATAAAAAGGTAGAAATTGTCGCCATGCAGGTTGGTGATGAAAAGAAAGAGCGCGTTCAGGGTGGGAGTGCGCGACTCTTGCAGCGCCAACAGGAATTGAACGCCCCAATTGTTCAGATTTACGAGCCAGTCTGCCATCGGTCCTCCTCTCGAACGGATATCGGTCGGGGGATGGGGTGCGGCCGACTCAACCGCCGCCGCCGCTCCCCTGAATACCGCCCTCGGTCATCTTGCGTGCATCCAACAACTCATCGGCCTGCTCGGCGGTCAGCAATCCCTTTTCCACCACCACATCCTTGATGGTGCGATTGCTGGCCAGCGATTCCTTGGCCACGGCCGCGCCATTGGCATAACCAATCACCGGGTTGAGAGCCGTCACCAGGATGGCGTTCTTCGCCAGCCAGCCAAAAGCTTTCTCGCGGTTCGCCGTAATTCCGACCACGCATTTGGTGGTAAAGGCGTTGACCGCGCCAATCATCACATGCATCATCTCGAACAGGTTGTGCGCGATGATTGGCATCATCACGTTCAGTTCGAGCTGACCGGCCTGCGCGGCCAGGGTGATCGTCAGGTCGCAGCCCAGCACGTGGAACATGGACATGTCGAGCATTTCGGCCAGCACCGGGTTGACCTTGCCGGGCATGATGCTGGATCCAGGTTGCACCGCGGGCAGGCGAATCTCGTCCAGGCCCGTGGTCGGCCCGGAGGAGAGCAGCCGAAAATCGTTGGCAATACGGATCAGGTCTTGGGCCACGGTGCGCAGGCTGCCGCTGAAGTAGACATTGTCCCCCATGCTCTGCATGGACTCGAACAGGTCATCAGAGGTGTAGAGCGGCTGGCCCAGCAGGGTGCTGAGCGCGGCCACCATGCGGGCATGGTACTCAGGATGCGCGTTGAGGCCGGTGCCGGTGGCGGTGCCGCCAATGCCGAGGCGGCGCAGGGCGTCGGCCGCCTGCACGATCTTGCCACGGCCGCGCTCCACCGCGCGCGCGTACGCGCCAAACTCCTGCCCCATGCGCACGGGCACCGCGTCCTGCAAGTGCGTGCGGCCCGACTTGACGATGTCGTCGAACTCGGCCGCCTTCTGGCGCAGCGCGGCCGCCAGGTCATCCAGGGCCTTGAGCAGCTCTGGTAAGCGCCACAGCGCGCCCAGGCGAATGGCGGTGGGAATCGTATCGTTGGTGGACTGCGCCATGTTGACATGGTCGTTCGGATTGACCGGTTTCTTGGGGTCGGTCAGGGCAAAGCCGAGCAGTTGATTGGCGCGGTTCGCCAGCACCTCGTTGATGTTCATGTTGTGCGAAGTGCCGGCGCCGGCCTGGAACGGGTCAACCACGAAATGTTCGTTCAGCAGGCCGGCCAGCGCCTCGTCCGCGGCCCGCACAATGGCATGGGCGCGCTGCTCGTCCAGCAGGTCCAACCCATGATTGACCAAAGCCGCCGACCGCTTGATGGCGACCATAGACCAGACAAAGGCCGGATACGGTCGCATGCCGCTGATCGGGAAGTTGAGCACGGCGCGCTGCGTTTGTGCGCCGTACAGCGCCTGGGCCGGGACTTTCATTTCGCCCAGGGAGTCTTTTTCGATTCGATACGCTACGTCAGACATCGTATTTATCTCCCCATTGAGTACAAGGTAGTGAACGGAACAGCGACTGGAATGACTGAATTGACTGAATGTAAAAGAGAAGCTGAGAACCGTCAGGCCAGCTTCATCCAGCGAAAGCGTTCCACATAGAGTTCACGGCCATCCGGCATCAGGGTGCGGGCGCGCTCACGAAGCCGTGCCTGCAATTCCTCCGGTTGGGCAATCTGGCTCTTGTGCTGCAAAATGGCGGCAATTTTCAGGTCGAACACCGTGCTGATGTCCACCTGGTGATTGCTTTCATGTGGTCCGGCCACAAAGGCGTGCTGGACCGTGTGCGGAGCCAGGCCGTTGGCCTCGTGGTGGGGGAAATTGAGACGTCCGCGGGCGACGGGGAAAACTGCCGCCAGGGCCGCCTCGCCGGCCGCACGATGATCGGGGTGGTTGATGCGGGAATCGCCGATGTAGTAAGTGGTTGGATCAGGCAAGATGACTGTGTCGGGGCGATGCAGGCGGATTTGGCGCACCAGGTCCTCACGCAGACGCATGTCGGGAACCAGCTCGCCATCGTGGTAATCGAGGAACACGACTTCGGCGACGCCCAAGAGCGCCGCGGCTGCGCGCTGTTCGGCCATGCGCAGGGCAATCAGACGCTCCGGCGTCATGTCAGGCGCATCACTTCCCTTATCGCCACGCGTGATGACCACATAGGTCACCCGACAGCCGGCGTGCGCCCACAACGCCACCGTGCCGCCGCAGAAGAACTCAGGATCATCCGGATGCGCCATGATCACCAGGGCGCGTTGCGGTAGATGCTCGCTCATGGTTCACCAACAAAGAACCCCTGCTGGCAGGCAGAGGTTCCCGATCTTAGAATGATGTTCTCGATCTCACCGCCACGGGTGAGTGCTATTTGCCAACGGCTGCGTAGCCAGGCCCCTCTGCAAAAAACTTGGCGTTGATCTCGGCGGCCGCAAAATACTGCGGCTCGAGGTCCTCTTCTGGGCGGATGGCATCAACCGGGCACTCCGGTACACAGGCGCCACAGTCAATGCAGGTGTCAGGGTCAATGTAGAACCAGGGCCATTCTTCTTCAGGCTGACCGGCAACGATACACTCCACCGGGCAGACTTCTGCACAGGCGCCATCGCGGATACAGAGGTCAAAGATCACATGGGTCATGAATTGATTCTCCTTCTTGCACGCAGAGAATACAGCAAATTTGGTATTTTTCACGACTTGCCTGGCACGCACCGTGTCTCGGCAAGCGAAGACAAAATCATTGTACATGACATCGGACAAGATGTCAATTGCACAAATCATTCAGCATTCAGCCTTCAGCCTTCAGCCTTCACGGGGAATCGCATCGCTTTCTTTCCACTGCGCTTTGTGCTACAATCGGGCCGCTCTTGTGTCAACCCCCTGAGTATCGGGTTTCACCCGGGCGTGAAAGAACCCACCCTGGTTGGAGGATTCTATGTGGCAAGACTGGTTCTCCCGACACCGGCGCAAAGACCCTACCCCCGTGACGCAGCAACACCCTGGCCGGCCACGCGGCAGCAGTCAACCCCCAACCCTGCGCCTGCATGCGGAGACGGTGCAAACGGCCGGCCGCCTGCAAACCGCCAGCGCCGAAGTAGATTGGAGTCGCCAGCCGTCCATCTACAAACTCTACCCGGCCGCTGCCCGCGTGGCCCTGACCGAGCAGATTGACTGCGCCTTGCCGGACACCCTGGCAGTCATTCAACAGGTATCATCCCAACCCTGCACGCCGCCGGCCGCCTGGAACCTGGAGTCGGTTTCGCGCCTGTGCTACTACGCCTATGGCCCCACCGCGCAGCAGGCGCTGCCCGGCGCCACCCTCACCCTGCGCGCGGCGCCTTCGGCCGGCGCGCTCTATCCTGCTGAGCTTTACCTGGCGCTGACCGACGCCGCGGGGCTGCATGATGGGATCTATCATTACGCGCCCGGGGAACATGCGCTCGAACTCCTGCGCCCGGTCAATGGAATCGCCTGGCTGGCTGGCGCGGCGGCCGGGCTGGCTGGCGTGGCCGCAGCAGACGCCGTTTGCGCCATCTCCAGCCTGTGGTGGCGCACTGCCTGGAAATATGGGCCACGCGCCTACCGCTACTGCTTGCAGGACTGCGGTCACCTGGCCGGCAACGTGGCGCTGGTGGCCGCGGCGTTGGGCTACACCGCCACCCTCGTCTACAACTTCGTGGATGAACCGGTCAATCGCCTGATCGGGCTGCACGACGCCCAGGAAACTGTGCAAATCCTGGTGGCAATCCAGGCCACACGGGCTGCCCGCGCGCCGCAGCGCGGCGAAATCACCCCGCCAGCGCCGCTCAGCCTCGAATCATCGCCGCCGGTGCGACCAGGCGCGGCCGTGGATGCCATCCTGCCCGCGGCCGACGCCACCACACTGCATGACCCAGCCGCCGTCCAGGCCCTGCGCCGCTGCTCCGCATCGCCCCGGGCCGCGCCAGAACGGCAGGCGCTTCAACCGCCGCCGACTCCCCTGCCCCCGGTCAAGTCAACCGCGCCGGTGTCTCTCTGTCAATCGCTCTTGGGCCGGCGTTCATCGCACCAGTTCAAGCCGGCGCCGCTGCCAAAAAACACCCTGGGCGCCATCATCCAGGCCATCCATGTCGCCACCATGGCCGACAGCGCCCAGGGCGCGCTCGAACTCTACCTGATCATCAATTGGGTGGATGGAGTGGCGGCGGGCGCCTATCACTACCAGGCGGCCGACGCCAACCTCGTCCCGGTGCGTTCAGGCAACCTGTCCGAGTGGGCCATGCATCTGTCGCTTGATCAGGCGTTCTGCGCCGCGGCCGGCGCGGTGATCTTCTTCACCGCCAACCTGGAGCACCTGGTGCAGCAGTGCGGCGACCGCATCTACCGCAACCTGCACCTGGAGGCAGGACTGCGCGCAGAAGCTGCCTACCTTGCCGCGCACGCGCTGGGCGTCGGCTGCTCTGGCATCGGCGCCTTCTTCGACCTGGAAACGGCGCGCTTCTTCAACCTGCCCGAATCTACTGCCATTGTTTACGAGCTGGCCATTGGTATGCCAGTTTGATTCTTCCCAATTCGACCGAAAAGAGGAACAAGAACTCAGCATGAATCAAGTGGACACGAATCCGCCCATCCCTCAGCGCGCTCTGATCATCTACGCCCATCCCGACGACCCCGATTTCAGCATTGGCGGCACGGCTGCGGTGTGGAGTCAGGCCGGCGCCGAGGTGATCTACGTTCTGATCACCAGCGGCAATTCCGGCAGCCATATCGAAGGCATGACCAAAGAAAGGCTGGCCGCCATTCGCGAGGAGGAGCAACGCGCCGCCGCGCGTGAATGCGGCGTCAACCAGGTGATCTTCCTGCATTACGATGACGGCGCCCTGCAACCCACCCTGGGTCTGCGCAAAGACCTGGTGCGCGTGATGCGCCAGCACCGGCCCGATACGGTTGTGTGCGGCGACCCGACCGCCTTCTTCTACGGCAACTTCTACATCAACCATCCGGACCACCGCGCCGCGGCCGTTGCCACCCTGGAGGCAGTCTTCCCGGCCGTTTCCATGCCGCTGGCCTTCCCTGACCTTCTGGCCGAAGGATATGAGCCGCATCGCGTGCGCGAGGTGTGGATTACCGACAGCACCCTGAAAGATACGATGGTGGACATCAGCGACACCCTGACGAACAAGATCGCCGCGCTCCGGCAGCACAAGAGCCAGGTGGAAGACTGGGACCCGACCGAGATGGTGACCTCCTGGGCCAAAGAGGAAGGGGAGAAGACCGGGCTGGTCGCTGCGGAAGGGTTCCGGCGCATGATCCTGGTGCGCGAAGAAAAACCGCCGGTTTCACCGGCCGTCGGTACGCCAGGCGACAACGCCGTGTCCGCAGAGGTCGCCACACCGTAGGTCACGCCTCCGGCGTGACGACGCTGTCCGCGCCTGAGCACGCTTCCTGCCCGAACGAGTTCGGGACTCCCGTTCGCTGAAGAAAAAAACCGTGTTGATCCGTGCGCCAAAGCACGCGGAGCAACACGGATTGATTTTTCTGGCGCTGCACGCGGTATTTACTGGCAGGCGACCGTATTCCAACGGCTGAGCACGGCCTGAACATCCACGATGTTCGCCCGGTCGTCGTTGCTGCCCAACCCCGCCGCGCTGTTCACATCGAACTGCGGGTAGGTGTGGCCGTTGACGGTGGAATCGAGCCAGGCCTCGGTCATGAGCTGGATGTCGCGCACGTCCACCGTGTTGCACGAGCAGTTGACGTCGGCCCAGGCGCAGGCGGGCGCGGGCGGCGCGCAGGCCAGCGCGCTCGTGTCGTCCCAATAGAACCAGGTCGCCAGCGATTGATCGGTGGTGATGTCGGCGTACAGACGCAGGGCGCTGCCGGCCAGGCCGCTGAGATCGAGCGTCTGGCGCTGCCACACCCCCTCCAGGCTGATATTACTGCCGTTGACGGCCGTCTGCAGATCGCCGCCGGCCGCATCCTGGATCTTGACGCGGAAGAAGTCGTACTGCGTGCCGCTGTTCTGCTCCTGAGTGCGCATCTGCCACCAGAAGCTGAGCGTGGCGGTGTAGCCGGCCGGAATGGTGAACGGCTGGTAGATCGAATCGGGCGTGGGGCCAATGTTGTTGTAGCCGCCCAGCCGGCCGGCCCAGGCGCCGCCGTGCGGATAGATGGTGGCGCCATCGTCGGAGAAAGGTCCCTGACGGATGACGGTCTGACCGTTTTCAGTGCTCCACACCCAGGGCGGACCGCCGGGCGGGTTGCTGCCATCTTCGAAGCCGCTGTTCAGCAGCAGTTCCTGGCACTGATTGGCGACCGTGGTGAACATGGCCGGCGCGCCGAACGCGCCTTCGCCGCACGCGCTCACCGTGGCGACGCGCCAGGCGTAATGGCCGTTGGCGTTGAGCAGACCATTCGGAACCGAGAAACTGGTCGCGCTCACCGTGCTGTCCACCAGGGGCGCGCCGGTGAAAAACGGATTATCGAAGACCTGCACATGGTACGCGCTGGCGCCGGGCACAGCTTGCCAGGAGAGCGTCGCCAACACGCCGCTGCTGCCGCCGTTGGCCGGCGACAGCAAAGCCGGCGCCGCCAGCAGACCGCTGACCACATTCAAGTCCAGGTCGGTGTAGTAGCTCACCGCGCCGCTGGCGCCGGTGACGCGGATGGGATAGCTGCCTGGTTCCAGGCCGGGCGCCACGTTGAGCGTCAGGCTGGTGCTGTTACCCGGCAGCAGCGATCCGGCGCCAAAACTGGCGGTAATCTCCGGCGACTGCGTGTTGGCGCCCAGGTTGACGGTCGGTTGGAAATTGCGAATCTGGCCGATGCTGATGCTGGACTGCCCGCTGCCGCCCGCGCAGGCGTTCACGGTTTGCGGCGCGGCGCCAATGGTGAACGTGGACACGCCAGCCAATCCGCTGAAGCGCAGCACGAACAGCCCCCGCTCGATGTCGGCCAGGATGACGTGACCGCTGGGCAGGAAAGGCGTGTTGCCCCAGTTACCGTTGAAGGCGGTGGCGTTGCTGCCCGGATAGGTGTCGAAGTAACCGGCCAGCACAGGCGCGGTGGGCGCGCTGATGTTCAGAATCTGCAGGCCGTTGCGGTAGTCCGATTCATACACAAAGTTGTCGCGGATGTAAAGATTGTGGTCAATCGTCTTATTGTTCGCCACGTACATGCCCGCCAGTTGCGGACTGGACAGATTGCTCACGTCGAAGATGCGCGT
This sequence comes from Anaerolineae bacterium, assembly GCA_041918575.1. Lineage (GTDB taxonomy): Bacteria > Chloroflexota > Anaerolineae > SSC4 > Amarolineaceae > Amarolinea. Next base: position 7,586 of record JAYRVL010000519.1, read on the forward strand.
GGTCATGTTATTGACCAGGTTGTTGCTCTCGTCCAGCTCATCGTCCTGGTAGATGTAGCGATAATTCGGCGTCAGCCAGCCCTGGTGCGAGTAGGCCAGCCCTGAATAGGTGGTGTGCGACAAGAGAACCAGCGCGGCCTTGTTGGTGACATCCACAATGTCAATACCTTGCGAGCCGGTGTACAGGAACGCAATCTGGCGATTGGCGTAGGTGGGATGATTGGGCGGGTAGGTCACGATCTGAGAATCGTGTACATAGCGCGTGAACCAGCGCCCGACTTCCACCGGGTTGATTGGGTCGGTATGCACATCCAGGATGATGAGGCCGCCGTTGGCCAGGTTGGAGCCGTTGAGATAGAGATAGCCATTCTGTGCATCTATGCTGAGGGTATGAATGGTGCCCAACCCGTTGCCGGTGTAGGTGTTGATGAGCGCGATGCTCTGCGGCAGATCGCGCAGGTCAATGATCTGCATCCCCTGGCCGGACGCTTCGGTAGAGATGTAGGCAAACTGATCGTAGGTCTTGACCTCACGCCAGGTGCTGCTCAGGCCGGGGACGATGCCAATTTCGATCGGGTTGGCCGGATCGGTGATGTCCACGACCGCAGTGCCGTTGCGCAGGCCAATGACCGCGTACTCGCGGCCATCGGGCGCCAGGTATTCCCAAATGTTGGACGCGCTGGTGGGGCTGGAGCTGAAAGCGCTCAGCGGCATCCAGGACAACAGGTCCACATTGAGACACTCGAACCCGCTGATCACGCCGCCGCCCGGCGGGCAGACCTGCACCACGTGCGGGCCTTCGGCCATGTAGACGCGGGCGCTGTCAATGATGGCCGCGCGCTCTGCATCGGATAGCGGAGTTGGTTTGTCGTCGGTCAGCCCGCTGGAGTCTTTTTGTCCGGCAGGCGCAGGTTTGGCCCACAGGCTGGGCTGAATCACCGCCGGTCGGTTCGCCACGGGCGGCTTGCTCGGATGGGCCAGGGCGCCTGGGACCAGCCTGGCGCTCAACAACAGCAAAATCAGCAACAACAGGCAGGAGCGGCGGAGGCGGGCACTGGAAGGGACGATTGCACGAGTCATCGGTCGGTTTTCCTTTCTGAACTGCAACCTGGAGCACGGCGGGCCGTTCACACGGCCGGGGAATACTGAGGCCGCTATTGTAAAGGAAAGACCGGTTTCTGTAAAGTAGCCGCCGAGTGAATTCGGGCCTTGTCTGGCAAATCTCCATCACGCTCCTGCGGCGGCGCGCGCCAGAGCAGCTGCCAGTCGCCAATGAACTAATGAACTAATGAACTAATGAACTAATGCACTAATGCACTAGATGGCCGCGCCATCGCGCCACGCGCTCGGCGCGGCCACGCTGTCCAGCAGCGCGCGGCGCTTGAAGGCCATTTCCACGAGAGGCAGGGCGTTGCGCTGTGCGTCCCAGACTTCTACGGCCGGGTATTCATCGGCGATGAGCGTCAGGCGCAGATAATCGTCTCCCCAGGTCACACTGACGTCATCCACGCTGGCGTTGCGGCCGCGCTCCAGGTATTCGGCCAGGCGCAGAATGGCGGCCAGCCGCGTGAGCAGGACGTCGTCGCCATCCTTGAGCAGCGGGGCCAGTTCCAGCGCATCAGGTTTGCCTTTGCGATGAAAGCGGGTCAACAGGGCAATCAGCGCGGTCTCGCGCGAGGTGAAGCCGGGCAGGCCGGCATTGACGATGAGCGTCTGTGAATGCTTGTGATGATCGTGGTAGCTAATAATGGTGCCGATATCGTGCAGCAGCGCGGCGGCGTCGAGCAACTCCCGCTCGGCCATGCCGTAGCCGTGCAGCGGCGCCAACTGCTCGAAGATGCGCCGCGCCAGGTAGCGCACATGGTTGGCGTGCGCCTTCTGGTAACTGTAGGTGCGCGCCATGTTGAGCACACTGAAACGCCGCACGTCGGGGATGACCGGATAGGCGAAATGCTGCCAGAAGTGCTCGAAGAAGACCCCTTCGCGCAGCCCGTTGGTCGAGACGGTCAGCTCCTGGGCCTTCAAGCGCTCCATGATGGCGCGGATGACCAGCGCGCCCGGCAGGATGATGTCCGCGCGGTCGGTGCGCAGACCGGGGATGGCCTGGCGCTCAGCCAGGGGCAGCGCACGCAGCAGTTCGATCGTCTGATCCAGCGAGGTTCGGCGCAGGGTGAAGCCGTGCAGGGTGTTCAGCGGATAAGCCTGCCTGGCCGCTTCGATCTTGGCCAGGTTGCGAATGGCGCCACCCAGGCCGATCAACGGGGCGCTCTTCTTGCCCAACCAACTCACGCTGTCCAACTGGCGCTCGATTTCGCCCTGCACCGCCTCCAATTCGGCCGGCTTGATGGGGTCGTTCTTGATGAAGCCTTCGGTCAGGGCCAGGGTGCCCAACGTCAGAGAGACGCCGGCAAAAAAGCGGCGGTCGCGCACCTCGCTGATCTGCGCGCTGCCGCCGCCAATGTCCACCACAAAGCCCTGCGTGAGCGCCACCTCGTTGAGCGCGCCCAGGACGCCGTAGCTGGCCTCCTGTTCGCCGCTCAGGATGCGCAGGTCAAGCCCAATCTCGCGGCGCACCTGCTCGATGAAGGCCGGGCCATTGGCTGCTTCGCGCACCGCGCTGGTGGCCGTGGGCAGGATGATGTCCACCTGCGTGCTATCGCAAAAACGCTTGAACAGGCGCAGGGTTGCCAGGGCGCGCTCGATCGCTTCGCGGCTCAGGCCCTTCTTGCTCATGCCCTGGCGCAAACGCACCACTTCGCGAATCTCGTCCTGTTGATGATAGGAAAAGCCGGGGATCGCGTTCATGACCACCAGGCGCGCGGTGTTGGAGCCGAGGTCAATGATCGCCATACGCTGCGAACGAACAGTCTTCATGTGTTTCCTCTGCGGCCTGAGTTTGGTCGAACGTCAGGCGGCGCTCACAGAAGGCTTTCGGCGGCTTGGGTCAGAACGTAGACTGTCACCCCGGCCACTTCGCGCAGCACGTAGAACATCTCGGCCGCGGGGCGGTAAGAGATCGGCGAGGTACGCGTGGGCGAAGCAGACGGCTCCAAACCCAGGCCGAGTGCCATCAGCTTCAGTCGTGTCATATGAAACGGGTCGCTGACGAGGACGATGCGGCGCCAGCCCCGCGCATCGAGCAGTTCCGCGACGTTGCGCAGGCTTTCCCACGAACTGACGCCGCCTTCTTCGCTCAGGATCGCGCCAGCCGGTACGCCCTGGGCCATGGCGTAGGTGCGCCCTACCCCGCCTTCGGTGAAGCGGGAATCGCGGCCGGAGCCACCGGTTGTCACCAGCACCGGCGCCACCCCCTGATTGTACAGGCTGATGGCATGATCCAGCCGCGCGGCCAGCACCGCCGACGGCCGGCCGTTGTACTGTGCCGTACCCAGGACCACGATCGCATCAACCGGCCGGGCCTCGTCACGGCTGGCCTGCCAGGAGATGATCAGCGTCAGGCCCACCACGTAGACGGTGGTGAAGACGCCCAACAGCGCCATCAGATTGCGGGCCAGCTCGAACACGCGTCGCCCAAGCGGGAGTTCAGAGGATGGTAGCATCAGAGGATGCGCAGTTCGGGGTCTGGTTGCATGGACAGGACGCTGATGCGCGCGGCGATGGCCTGGGCGAGTTGGCGGAAGGCCTGGCTCTGCGGCGACGCGGGATCAACCGCCACGATGGGTTGGCCCACATCGCCGCCGCTGCGAATGGCCGCATCGAGCATGATGCGCCCCAGGAAAGGAACGCCCAACTGCCGGGCCGCCTCTTCGCCGCCGCCGCTGCCAAAGACATCGCCGGCCATATTCTCCACGATGCCCAGGATCGGCACTTCGAGCTTGCGGAAGGCCGCCAGTCCGCGCACCGCATCCGACAGGGCCACCTGCTGCGGGGTACTGACGATTACCCCGCCAACCAACGGCGCCGACTGCGCCAGGGTCAATTGGGCGTCGCCGGTGCCTGGCGGCAGGTCAACCACCATGTAATCGAGATCGCCCCAGTTGACATCGGTGAAGAGCTGGCGAATGGCGCTGTGCAGCATCGGCCCGCGCCAGATGAGCGCCTCGCCGGCCGGAACCAGGAAGCCCATGGACATCACTTCCACGCCATAGGCCACCGGCGGGGTCAGCTTGTTGTTACGCGGGCTGGGCATGGCGTTGACGCCCATCAGCATCGGCACGTTTGGGCCGTAGATATCGGCATCCAGAATGCCCACGCGCGCGCCCATCTGCGCCAGCGCCACGGCCAGGTTGACCGCCACCGTGGTCTTACCCACGCCGCCCTTGCCGCTGCCCACCGCCAGAATATTCCTGACCGGAATGTCCAGCTTACCGGCAATGCGCCGGTCGGTGCGCACGCTGGCGTCGAAGTTGACCTGAACCTGCGTCACGCCCGGCAGGGCAGCCACCGCGGCCCTGGCCTCGTTCTCGATCTGTGAGCGCAGCGGACAGGCGGGTGTGGTCAGCACAATGGTGAATCCCACCTCCTGACCGGCGATCTTGATGTCCTTGATCATGTTCAACGTAACCAGGTCACGATGCAATTCTGGCTCGATGACTGTGCTGAGCGCCCGCAAGACTTCTTTTTCTGTCAACTGATGATTCTTTCCAAACATGTTCTTGTCCTTGATGTTCTTGATCTGTCTGTTATCGTGAAACCAGCGCCTGCTGGGCCACGCGACGGCCAATTTCCACCGCATAGTTGGTGCCCCGGTCCCAGGGGTAGACCTGGCTCATGCTGGCGAAAAATAGGCCGGGAATGGGGGTTTGCAGCGGCGGGATCATGGCCGAGTAGTTGATCGGCGGCACCGGCTGCGCGTAAGTGGCCTTATGCACCCAGGTTTCGCGCACCCAGTCGGGCCGGAAGTCCGGGTTGATGCGCGCCAACGCGGGCAAGAAGACGGCCAGCAGATCCTCGTTGCTCATCGCGAAGTACCGGTGCGTCGGATCGAGATAGTCGCCCAGGTAGATGATGTGATCGCCGCCGTAATGCGCCGTTTCCATGTAGTTGGTGTGCTCGACCAGCGCCAGGAAGGGGAAACCCTCGGCTTTCGGGATGTTCAACCAGTAGGTGTCTTTCAACAGGCTGTGCTTCAGCGCCAGGGTCATCACCACCGCGCCCATGCTCTTGAGTTGGCCCAGTTGACCCAGGTACGCCGCGGGCAGGTCAGGCGTCAGGGCTGCCATCTGGCTGGGGCTGACCGTGGCAATCACTGCGTCGAAGGTGTCTTCGCCGCGGTCATGGCTGATAGTCAGCGCGTGGTCGGCTGTCGGTCGCACCTGGGCGACGCGGCGGTTGAGATGGACGGCTGCGCCCTGGGCCGTGATCCTGGCGACCAGCGCATCTACAAAGGCCTGAAATCCACCGTGGAAATAGCCCAGACGCGGGCTGCGCTTGACCATACGCGCCCAGAACCAGGCCAGGTTGACTTCCTGGTAGTGGTCGCCAAATTTACCTTCCAACATCGGCTTCCACAGCATGTTGTAACCGGCCGGCCCCATCCAGCGCTCCAGCCAGGCGTTCGATGTGGTCTGCTCGAAGCCGCGCCAGTTCTTGCCCACGTAGCGCAGATAGGCAAAAACAAAACCCATGCGAAACTTGTTTAGCCAGTCCAGGTGAGGAAAGGCCAACAGGCGCGTGGGTGAATCGAAGGCGTAGGGCTTGCCCTGGTACCACATCGAGGTGATGGGGCGCCGGAAGATGAGCAAGTCCTGGCAGCCAATCTCCTGCGTGAGACGGATGATGTCGCTGTCTGAGGTGAAAAGATGATGGTAGAAGCGTTCCAACGGCCACTGCCAGGTTGCGGCCTTGAAACCAGAAGCAAGGCCGCCGGCCACCGGCGCGCCTTCGAAGATCGTCACCGCGCAGCCCTGGCGCGTCAAGTCATACGCGGCGGCCAGCCCGGCGATGCCGGCGCCGATGATCCCGATCCGTTTTGTGCCTGCAGATTCGTTCATGTTATTCCTCGGGCATCTATAATCCCCGCAATTCCGAGAGTCTTGAAAATAGATGCCGCTTGCGCTCGACCGTTACGCGGCCAAGCGGTCGTCCTCATCTTCATCATCGGCGAGCGATTCGACGAAGACGCGGCGCCGGCCGCTCAGGTAATCATCAATGTCACCCTGGGCGCGCTGGTACTCCCTGAGCAGTTGGCTGTCACTTCCCTTGTATTGGGTGATGGTCTGTACTGCGCACAACTGGCAGCCGCGCATGAATTTGTAGCTGCCGGCATAGCACTTGAGGCAGCCGTCCAGGCGGATCATCAGCAGCGAAAAAGCCAGGCTGTCGGGATGCATCTCAGGCAGGGGCGCGACGCGGTCCACCAGGGCACGCCATTCGTCCCCCCGCAGGTCGCGCAGATGCGGGATCAACTTGGGTGGGAAGATGATTTCAGCTTTGGGAGCAATCATGGTATTTCTCCGAACCGTTCTTCATACGATGCACAAAGGCTGCTTCGGGGGGTTAAGAGTATCGAAAAAACAGCCAAAAGTCAAATAAAGTCAAATGATGAGACAAGGCGTCAAAAAACCTTTGGAGTCAGGACGACTCCAAAGGTTTTTCGTCAGTGACGGGAGAGAACCAGGCTCTACTCGCGGCGTCCCGCGTTGAGCCGATCCTGCAGCGCTTTCAGTTCTTCCATGCGGCCGGCTGCGGCCAGCGCGGCCTGTTCGGCCCAGGTGGTCGGATCAGCGCGCAGGCTGTTGGCGGCCAGGATTTCCTTCATGCGCTCCACCGCAGTCTCAGCAAGCTGCTTGAAGCTGAGGATACCGGCCGCGCGGAACGCGGCGCCGATCTTCGGCCCAATCCCCTCGATCAGTTCCAGCTCATCTGGCTTTGCCGCCATGAGCATTGGGGCCGCGGGTGCAGGAGCAGGGGCCGCTCCTCCCGCACGGCGGGCAGCCACCTCCGCCTTGCGCGCCTCGATCTCCTCAGGCGTCAT
>JAYRVL010000520.1:0-12090 GCA_041918575.1 Anaerolineae bacterium
CAGGCGAGGATTGCGGCGCGCGGCCTGGCGCAGCCGCGTAGACGGCGTCGCCGTGCGGTCAGGGGGCATACGGGAAGTAGAAGCGAGGAACCCACGAATAGGCAAACACCGGATAATGATACCCCAAATCAGCCAGCCCTTGATCGAGCAAATTGAAACCGCAGGTGGTCAACGCGGCCAGCGCAACGGACGCGGCCATGTCCGGTCCGGCATCCAGCAGCGCGCTGTCGCTGCTGCGTCCGGCCCGCCGGCAGCTCAGATAATACTCGCCCAGGGCATCGCTGACAAACTGGGGATCAACGCTCAAATCGGTGGCGCCCGGCGCGATGCCGGCGTAGTTGGCCTGGCTGTTGTTCCACACATCGTTGCGCGCCAGGGTCGCGGCGCTGTTGCTGCTGACCACCACCCCGCGGCGGTTCAGCGCCACGATATTGCCGCGCAAGACCACGCTGCTGCCGCCGGCCACGCTGACCCCCTCACCCGCGCCAGACAGATCGTTGTCCGCGATCGTGTTGTACCACAGGTCAACCGCCGGCCCGTCAATCGCATAGACGCCGCCGCCCTGCACCGCAGCGCTGTTTTTCACGATCAGGTTGCTGCGCAACTCTGGCTGTGAAACGCCTTGCAGATAGACGCCGCCGCCCAACTGGCCGCTGATATTCCCCTGCAGCACATTGCCAAACAGCAGCAGGCTGCTGCCGATCACCGCGCTGCCGCCGCCGGTTGCGCCGGCCGTGTTGTCGAGCAGACGGCTGCTGCGCAGTTCACCGGTTGCGCTGACCCAGACCGCGCCGCCGCCCGTGGACGTGGCGCGATTGGCCTGCACCAGGCTATCCTGCACGGTCATCTCCGCGCCGGCCGCGTACAGCCCGCCGCCATAACTGCCGGCCGTGTTGGAAACGATCGTGCTGGCGCGCACCAGGATCTCGCCGCCTCCTGTAACCTCGATTGCGCCACCGCGCAGCGACGCCGCGTTGACCTCGAACCGATTGCCCGCAATCATCGCCTGCGCCTGCTCGACCTGCAGCGCGCCGCCATCCTGCGCCTGGTTGCCGGCAAACAGGTTGTCATCCACGCTCAGGCTGACGTCGTTGACCACACGCAGACCGCCGCCCTTGCCGCCGGCGACATTGTCGCGCACATGGTTTTGGTTGAACTGCCCGCCGGCATGGAGCTGCACAATCGCCGCGCCGCCGTCGGCCAGCGCGGTGTTGGCTGTGAACCAATTGCCGCTGACGATCGCGCTGGCATAATCGGTCGCCACCAGGGCGCCGCCCAGGCGAAACGCGGTATTCGTCCGAAAGCGATTACCCGTGACGGTCGCGGTTGCGCTGCTCACGATGAGCGCGCCGCCGTCCAGGCCCAGGTTGTCGGCAAACTCATTGTTTTCCACCGTACCGTTGACCCCATTGCTCAGAATCAACGCGCCCCCCACACCCGCGGCCGCGGTGTTGGTGTAGAAGCGGTTCCCCATCAGCCGGGGCGTCGAGGCTGACTGCACGAGCGCAGCGCCGCCATTCAGCCCAGCCACATTCAATTCGAACGTGTTGTCGGTCACCGCCATCTGCTGCGCCTGATCGGCCACCAGCGCGCCGCCGTACTGCGAAGCCATGTTTTCACGGAAGAGGTTGCCGGTCAGCGTGGGCCCGGACGCAGTCAGGTAGACTGCGCCGCCGCTCAGCGCGCTGTTGCCAAGCCATTGATTGGCCGCCAACAGGCCGCCGGAATTCTCCTGCATGAGCAGGGCGCCGCCGTTGGTCTGCGCCGAGTTGGCGCTCAATACATTGTCGCGCAAAGTCAGATCGGCGTGGGCCGTCGCAGCGATCGCGCCGCCCAAGCGCTGGGCGGTGTTGCCGCTGAAAGTGTTACGCTGCATCTGCGCCTGCGCCGCGGAGACCAAAACCGCGCCGCCATCCAGGCCGCTGTTGTACTCGAAACGGTTCTCGTTCACCGTCGCGTTGGCGTTGTTCAGAATGACGATCGCGCCGCCGCTGCCGCTGACGGCCGCGTTACTGGAAAAGGTGTTGCTGATGACCTGCGGCGCGGACGCGCTTTGCAGCATCAGCGCGCCGCCGTTGGTGGCCGCCTGGTTGCTGCTGAATTCGTTATTGGAGAGGATCGGGCTTGCTCCCTGGTCAACTACCACGGCGCCCCCGTACTGCGTGGCTTGGTTGCGTCGAAACTGGCTGGTTTGCAGGGTCGGGCTGATCGTGACCAGGTAGAGGGCGCCGCCGTTCAGGGCCTGGTTGTCTTCCAACAGATTGCCGCTGAAAACCAGGTTGGTATTCGGGTTGAAGATCGCTGCGCCGCCCAGGTTGGCCGCCCGATTGGCGCGCCAGACAGCATCCTCCAACGTCACCTGGCTGACGGTCATCGCCGTGCCCACCGTCGCCAGGGCGCCGCCATTGCGGCCGGCCACGTTGCTATCGAACGTAGACTGATTGCGCACCGTCAACGTGGCGCGGTCCACCTGAATGCCGGCGCCATCCAGCAGCGCCGTGTTGCTGATGACCGCCGAGCGCTCCAGCGTCACCTGCGAAGACAGGTCAACGGCAATCCCACCGGCGCTGCCCGTAACCGACGCGTTGCCGATGACCGTTGTCTGATCGAGCCACATCGTGCTTTGATTGGCTACGGTGGCGCCGCCCCCGCGCCGGGCGGCGCGGTTGCCGTCAATCACCACCTGATTGAGCGTAGCCGTAGCCAACTGAAAAAGGAAAAGGCCGCCCCCGCTGTCGCTGGCCGTATTGCTGATGATGGAGGTGCTGCGCAGGGTGATCGAACTGTTGGCATCATATACGCCGATGCCGCCGCCGCGCAGGGCAGAATTGTGCCGAATGATGCAGTTCTCCACGATGGGCCTGGCCCCAGAAATGGCGGCGATGCCGCCGCCGAAGTTGCTGCTGGCTAAGTTGTACTCGATAATCAGGTTGCGCAGCGTGGGCGAGGCCCGATACAGCTCGACGCCTCCTCCCTCGACCGAGCGGCCATTGCGCACAGTGAAACCACTCACGACCGTGTCGGCGCCTAGCGCGGCATCGAGTGCGGTGATGACATGATCGGCCTGATGACCGTCAATGATGGTGGTCGCGGGGTCGGCGCCTTGCACCGAAACCCCCGCCTTGAGGACGATGTTCTCGACATAGGCGCCGGCCAGCACATCCACCAGGTCGCCGGCCGTCGAATCGTTGATGGCCGCCTGGATACTGGCATAGGCGCACCCTGCGGGGCACACCGTGCGCACAACGGTTGGCGCGGGTTCACGGGTAGCGCGCATACCGGGAAACAGCAATGAAAGAACAATGAAAAACCAGATACTCAAGACACTCATAATCCTCTCCGTCAATGAATCTACAGGCTGACAATGGGATCAGCAGCAAACATAACCGGAAAATCCGTCTATCAGGTCATCATACGAGAGGCAATGGGCATGAAGTCACAGGAGTGAAGTCACAGGTCCCTTAGATCCGGCCTCCGGGCCGGACGACGTTGGATGAGAGAAGCAAACTCCGCGACAGAGGGCGTCGTCACGCCGGAGATGTGACCTACGGCTCCCCGTTCCCGTAGGTCCGGCCTCCGGACCGGACGACGTTGGATGAGAGAAGCAAACTCCGCGACAGAGGGCATGGTCACGCCGGAGACGTGACTTACGACAGACTGCCCGAACCTATTTCGACACCTCGCGCCCCGCGTAGAGGCGCTGGTAGAACTCACGATAATGCTCGCCGCTCTTGATCTTGCGCCACCACCATTCGTTGGCCTGGTACCAGCGCACCGTTTTGACTACCGCTTCCGCGCAGGAGTGACGCGGCTGCCAGCCGAGCGCCTTGAGCTTGCTGACATCCAGCGAGTAGCGGCGGTCATGTCCGGGCCGGTCCGTCACCGGCTGAATCAGGCTGGACGGTTTGCCCAGGGTTTCGAGCACCAGGTGAGTCATCTCCAGGTTGCGCATCTCGCTGCCGGTGCCTACGTTGTACACCTCGCCGATCTGGCCGCGCTGTAAGACAGCATCAATCCCTTCGCAGTGATCTTCTACGTACTGGTAATCGCGCATCTGCAGACCGTCGCCATAGAGCGGCAGGGGCAAATCGTCCAGGGCGTTGGTGACGAAGAGCGGCACCACTTTTTCCGGGTATTGGTAAGGCCCGATGTTGTTGGAGCCGCGCGTCATCGTCACGGGCAGGCCGTAGGTGATGTAATAGGCATTGACCATCAGATCGGCGCTGGCCTTGCTGGCCGCGTAAGGGGAACGCGGCTCCACCGGGTCGGTTTCGCGCGAGGAGCCGGTGGGGACATGGCCGTACACCTCATCGGTCGAAATCTGATGGTAGCGCTCCAGCTTGAAGCGCCGCGCCGCCTCCAGCAGCACGTAGGCGCCGTACACATCGGTCTTGACGAACGCGTCAGGATTCATGATCGAACGGTCCACGTGGGACTCGGCCGCAAAATTGACAATGGTGTCAATCTGGTGGTCTCGAATCGCGGCGGCCACTGTGTCTGCGTCCGCAATATCGCCCTGCACAAAGGCATAGCGCGGATCATCGTCCGCGTCGAGCAAATTGTCCAGGTTGCCGGCATAGGTCAGCTTGTCGTAAACCACCACCTTGATGTCGCTGTATTTGCGCAGCAGGTAGTGGGTGAAATTGGCGCCGATGAAGCCCGCGCCCCCGGTAATTAGATAATTTCGCACAGTCAGTCCTCTATTTTGGCGAGATCGGAAGTCTTACAGGATGCCGATGCGGCTGTGGTCTCCCAGGGTCAGTTTGAGCGCTTTGGGCTTGATAGGCGAGCGCGTGACCTCGACGTAACGCCCCACCAGGCTGTCTTCGATGCGGCTGGCAATGCCCACGATACGGCTGTGCTCCAGGACAATGCTGTGCTCGATCTCGCTGTCCTCGATCACGCAGTGATGAAAGATGGAGGTGAATGGCCCGATGTAGCTGTTGATGATGCGCGTGTTCTCGCCGATGATGGCCGGGCCGCGAATCACGCTGTTGATGATCTCAGCGCCGCGCTCAACCGTCACCTTGCCGCCAATTTGCGAATCGCGATCCACGTAGCCCAGCATGACATGCTCGATCTCGTCCAACACGCGGCTGTTGGCCGCTAACATATCAATCGGTTTGCCGGTGTCAATCCACCAACCGCGGTGGACGTAGGGATGAACCTGGTAAGCGTGATCCACCAGCCACTGAATGGCGTCGGTGATTTCCAATTCCCCGCGCCACGACGGCTGGATGGCGTTGACCGCCTCGAACACATGATGATCGAACATGTAGATGCCGACCAGCGCCAGGTTGGAGCGCGGGTTGCGCGGCTTTTCCACCAGGCGCACGATGCGCTGTGCCTCGTCCAGTTCAGCCACGCCAAAGTGCTGCGGCTCGGCCACCGGCGTCAGCACAATCTGGCTGTTCCACGCGCTGGAAGCAAACTCACGGATCAAGGGGCTGATGCCGCCCTCGATGACATTGTCGCCCAGGAACATGACAAAGCGATCCTCGCCCAAGAATTCCCGGCTGATCTTGACGGCATGCGCCAGGCCCGCCGGAACCTCCTGCGCAATGAACGTCGTCTTGACGCCCCAACGGCTGCCATTGCCAACCGCCTCGCGCACCTGGCGGGCATTGTCATCCACGCCGACGACGATGCCGATGTCATGAATGCCCGCATCGCGAATGGCCTCGATCACCCGAAACAAAACCGGCTTGTTGGCCACCGGCACCAATTGCTTGGCGTTGGTATAAGTCAGCGGATAGAGCCGCGAGCCTTTGCCGCCGCTCAAAATGAGTCCTTTCACCAGACTACCTCTCTTCGATCCTGTAATACGGGCGCAGGCTGCGATCTGGCGCGGCATTGTTCAACACGCTGCCCACGATGCGCGCGTTGACTTTGGCGAGAAGCTGCTGCGCGCGCTGTGCATGTTCGCGCCGCGTGCCGTTGGCATTGACCACCAGCAGCACCCCATCCACTTGCGCAGCCAAAATGGCCGCGTCGGTCACCACCACCACCGGCGGCGCATCGAGAAGAACCAGGTCAGCCGCGGCGCAGAGCGCAGCCAGCAGCGCCGCCATCCGCTGCGACGCCAGCAGTTCGGTTGGGTTGGGCGGCAGGGGGCCGCTGGTCAGCACACGCAAGCCCGGCGCCTCCGTGGCCTGCAGCACTTCTGCCTGTAAGGAAAGGTTCTGCAGGCTCTTCTCATCGGCCAACAGCGTGGTCAAGCCGGCGGCGTTGCCCAGTGCAAACAATTCGTGCTGGCGCGGGCGGCGCAGATCAGCATCTACAATGACCACCTGCCGGCCGGCCTGCGCCTCAGTGACGGCCAGGTTGGCCAGCACAGTAGATTTACCTTCTTCTGGCCCGGCCGAGGTGACGAGCAGGGTGCGCAGGGGCCGGTCAAGGCTGGAAAAAGTGAGATTGGTGCGCAGGCCGCGATAAGCTTCGGCAATGGGTGAGCGCGAGTCCCGCAGCATCACCAGTTCCTTCGTTGTCATGGTTCGATTCCTTCTCGCTCGCTAGTCGGCCTGGCTGGGGATGGCGCCGAGCACCGGCAAACCGAGGTGTTTTTCCACTGCCTGCGGGGTGCGCAGCACATCAGCTTCCAGCCACTCCAGCCACAAGATGAGGATGGCGCCCAGCACCGCGCCCAACACCAGGCCGGCCGCGCCGTTCAGGGTCGGATTGGGGCGAAAGAGCGGCGCATCAATGACGTGGTCAATCACCTTGACCTCGATCCGGTCACGCTTGTCCTGTTGGTTGTAGTAGGCGGTGCGTTCCTCCACAAAGATGTCGGCCATGGTCAGGGCAATCTGCCGGGCCACTTCGGGGCGTTCATCCTTGGCGTCAATCTGGATCGTGAAATTGGAGGAATCGGAACTGACCTCGGTGCGGTCCAGGAGATCGTAGGTGGTCATGTCCAGTTGGGCGCGATCAATGACCTTCTGGGCCATATCGTGGGTGTCAATGTTGATGACAAAGTTGCGCAGCAGGTCTTTGGCCGTGTTGCCCAGGCCCCAATCGGGCGTACCGGGCACCACGCTGACTTTGGCGCTGGCGCGGTAGATCTTGGTCTGCGTCAGGCTGAAGCCGAACGCGGCCGCAGCGGCCAGCAGCGCCAGGGCGATGATGATCCAGCCGCGCTTGCGTAGGATGTTCAGATAATCTTGTAGTTCCATGAGTCTTGCTGACGTCTCGCTTCTGCTCTTGAGCGGGCGCAGGCCGCTCATCCAATTCTTCCTGGGGCGCCAGGGCGCCGCGGTGATTCTACCACACGAACGAAAAAGTCCCAATCCCCAGCGACGAGAGCGATTAGCGCCGGGGAATCTCCGCCAGCACGGGCAGCCCCAACGCCTCCAGGTCATCGCGGTCGCGCACGGCCGTATCCAGGTAATCCAGGAAGAAGCACAGCGCCAGTCCTACCAGCAGCGCCAGGGCCAGGCGCAGGGGCAGCTCCACCTGGGCGCGCAAGCCCGGCCCCACGGCGCTGATGTGTGGACCGTCAATCAAGATCGCAGCGATGGGCGCCTGATCGGCATCGCGGCTGAGCAGCCCGGCGTAAAAAGCGTTCAGATCGCTTTGCATGGTCTGGCTGATGGCCGCCATGATCCGATCCAGGTCCTCGGGTCGGCCGGCGCTGACGCTGATGGTCAAAATGCGGTGCAGCTTGCCGGCCTGCGTGCTGCCCTGGATCGCGCCCGGAGACAGGGTCAACCCGCCGGCTGCCAGGTGACGGCTGACGGCTTCGGCAAACGCGCTGCCCTTGACGATTTCGCTCAGATCATCAATCAGGTACTCGCTGCCCAGCCAGGTGTAGTAACGGTCGTAGGTGTAGCCGCTGGCCGGTCGCGGTTCCGGCTGCAAACCGACGTTGTAGCGCATGGACGCGACATAAGTTGGCGGCTGCGGCTGCCAGGGGCGCAGGGTGGCCAGGCTGAACAGAGCCGCCAGGACCGCCAGGCCAAACGACAGCCACCAGCGGCGCAGAATGATGTTCCAGTAATGACGTAGTTCCATAAGAATAGAATTCGCCTCGCAGCAGGATCAGGGCGCGGCGTCGCGCAGGGGGCGAGTGGTCTGGCGCAGCGCCGCGCGGTGCGCGTCGAGCTTTTGTGCGATGAAGGATTCCATGTCGCGACGAAAGCGCGTGGCGCTGAAACGCTGGGCATGGCGCCGAATCCGATCCGGATCGAACGCCAGCGTTTCGAAGCGCCGCACGGCCGCCTGTAAGGATTCGACGCGCTGTTCATCGAACAGGACGCCGGTCTCGCCATCCACCACGGTGTCGAACGAGCCGCCGCCGGCAAAGGCGATGACCGGGCGACCGCACGCCTGCGCTTCCAGCGGGGCAATGCCAAAATCTTCCAGGCCGGGAAAGATGAAGGCGCGACAGTTCTGGAAAAGCTCAGCCAGGCGCGACCAGGAGACCCGCCCGAGAAAAGTGATGTTGGGGCCGGCAATCGCGGCCAGGCTGTCGAGGTCGCGGCCTTCACCGTAGACCAGCAGGGGAAGACCCAACTGGGTGAAGGCGCGCACGGCCAGGTCAATCCGTTTGTAAGGAATCAGCCGGCCGCCGGCCAGGTAGTAATCGCCCGGCGGCCGACCAGAGGGGACGAAGCGCTCGGTGTCAACCGGCGGGTAGATGATGAGGCTGTCGCGGCCGTAGTATTTTTCGATGCGCCGCTGCACCGCGCGCGAGATGGCGATGAAATGGTCCACCCGATCTGCGGCCAGCCGATCCCAGAGACGGAAATAACTGAGCATGGGGCGCAGGACCAGGTTTGCCAGGCGCGAAAGTCCGCCCTCCCGTTGGGCGTACGAATCGAAGTTCCAGAGGAAGCGGGTGGGGGTCAGGCAGTAGCAGAGGTGCAGGGTTTCCGGGCCGGTGATGACGCCGTGACAAAAACCGCTCTTGTTGCTCACCACCAGTTCGTAGCGGCCCAGGTCGAACTGTTCGAAGGCCAGCGGATAGAGCGGCAGATAGGCCTGATGATGGGTAAAGACGCCGGGCAGACGCTGCATGAACGAGGTGTGGATGTCCCAGGTGGCAAAGGCGGGGCGCTGTTGGGCCAGGGCAGACCAGTACATGCTGGTGAAGATGGGCGGCCGCGGCCAGAATTGGGCCAGCGCTTCCAGTACGTTTTCAGCGCCCCCAACCTGGTTGAGCCAATCATGGACAATGGCAACAGACACGAGTGTTTTTCACTGCACTTTCTGCAAATTCAGCGCGCCTGCTGCAAGCTGCGCCTCCAGGCCACGAACAGGCCGGCCGTGAGCAGCGCCAGCGCGATCTGTGCGTTGCGCAGCCAGGTGGAACCGGAAGTGCGGCCGGCCGCGGACGGCCCCGGTGCCGCAACCGCCTGGTCGGCCGGCGGCGCCATCAACTCGATGACGGGCGCGCCGGGCGCGGGCACAGTGGTGACCAAAGCGCCCGATGCGGCGGCCACAGGAGCCGGCGGCGGCATGGCGGTGACTACTTCCACTGTGGGCGCGCCTGGCGCCTCCATCGGCTGCACGGTCGGCGGGGTCGCCTGCGTCTGCGCAACAGCCGCGCTGTCCCTCGCGACGGTGGCCGTAGGCAGCGGCTCGATGGCTCGAGCATTGGCAATGGCCGGCGTGGCTTGCACGATGGCTTCGACCACCACCGTCTCAGGCGCCTTGAGCGCCACAGGCGTGGGGGCCGAAGATATCGTCCGGCTCAGCGTCAAATCTCCGGCCAGGAACACCATGAACAGCAGCGCGGCGATGGCGGTGGCGTTGCGCAACATAACCGGGGAGAACAGACTGCGCCACCAGGGCGCGGTCGCGTCTGCGGCTCCCCGCGTCGGCATGACATCCGCCTCACGCAGGGTGAACGAACGGGGCAGGCTGACACGCGGCAGCGCCTTGACCAGGGTCACGGTCTGCTGCAGCGATTCCAGGCGCCAGGCAGTCTCTGGATCGTGCGCAAGCGCCCGTTCGACCTGGGCGCGCTCCTGCGCGGTCACCTCACCGTCGAGGTAGGCCGAGAGCAGTTCGTCGGCGATCTTCAGTTGGGCTTGGCGGTCAAAATGATTGCTGTTCATGAGCTTCCCACATTCGGCGCGTGGCTGTGGTTGGGGGGTCAACGGCCATCGCGGTCAGTTTCCAGACGGTAACGTTGGGGCAATAGTTCCGCGCGCTGCAAGAGCAGATCACGCAGCCGCATGCGGGCGCGACTGAGCCGCGATTTGACCGTTCCCAACGGCACACTACAAATTTCGGCTACCTCCTGATAAGGGATGCCTTCGATGTCGGCCAGGATCAAGGTCAGGCGTTGATCCGCGGGCAGGCTGTTGACGCTGCGCGAGATGAAGTCGCTCAATTCTTCGCGCAGCGCGTGCGCCTCTGGGCCTTCGCCGGTGTGAACCAACGCCTCCGCATAGTCCGGGTCTTCGGCCAGGTCGTCCAGGGAACTGACGCCGTGGCGACTGCGCGCGCGCAGCCAATCGTAGCAGTTGTTAGTGACGATACGCAGGAACCAGGCCTTGAACGAGCCGCCGCGATAGGTTTTCAACGCGCGAAAAGCCTTGATCGCGGCCTCCTGCACGGCGTCCGCGGCCGCGTCGGTGTCATCCAGCATACGAAAGGCCACATGGTAGGCCAGCGCCTGATGATGTAGAAGCAGTTGGTTGAAGGCTCGCAGTTCGCCGCGCACAGCGGCGGCTATCAAGGCTTGTTCATCCATACTCGTTGGGCCTGCTGATGGCTGGCGTCAGTCGTTCTTCTGACGCTGCCTGGCGTTTTAGTCTACTTGACGAAACGTTCATCTTGCACTATACTGCGCCCTGGGTCTACAGCGTAGTCGTAGATCGCTGCTGCACAGAGCCGAAGTGGCGGAATAGGCAGACGCGACGGTCTCAAAAACCGTTGAGGTTCACACCTCGTGTGGGTTCGAGTCCCACCTTCGGCATCAGATTATACCAGGTATTGACGAAAGACGCTAAACCTTTTTGGAGGAATGAAGGGGCTGGCCCGGCTCCGGTGCGGTGTTGTTGCCCACCAGACCAAGCAGCCCTTTATTTTATGGATTTACGCCAACCATGTTTGGCCCGGGCCACGTTAAAAAATCGCGTCGTGTTCGCGCTGGCGATCATCGCCGTGCTGCTCAGCGGCTGTACCCTGCCGCAGGTTGCCCCGCAGGCGGCCAATCTCAGTCTGGATGACAAGGAAGCGCAGGCGCTCCAGATTGCCCAGGCGTATGCGGCCGATCAGAACATTGACAAAGCAAAATCAGGCCTGGCCGATCTCGGCTTACCGAACAGCGCCCAGTGGGTGGCCCTGGTGGCTGAGAAGTACATCGGCGAGCAGCGCGACCGTGAGCAAACGCGTGCGTTGGTCCTGCTCGCCCAGGCCCTGGGCAGCGGCAGCGCCCGCCTGGCGCTCTACATCGCCACCCCCACACCAACTCACTCGCCTACGCCGCTGCCGACCGATACGCCTACGCCGCAGCCCACGGCCACCCCCACCGCGACGGCTACGGCCACGCCATTACCAACTGAGACGCCGACCGCCGCGCCCACGGCCACCCCGAAACCGACCCAGGTGCGGGCCACGTCTACGCCGCGCCCCCCTGCCCCGACGCCGCGACCCGCAGTGGACTATCGCGTGGTCAAGGCCCGGTTGTTGACCAAAGATGAAAATCATGGGTGTGAAGGCAACCATAACTTCTTCTTCCAGGTCATTGACGCCAACGGCGCGCCGGTCAACGGCGCGGTTGTGCTGCGCATCTACTCTGGTGAAACCAGCGTTGCGGGCAGCAAGGACTCCCCCTGGACGCTCGGCACACAAAACCAGGGCTGGGGACAGTTCGACATCTACAAGAACGGCGATCAATTGAAAGTGATCGCTGACCCGTCCAAAGGCGATGTTGTCAGCGAAACCACGCGTGCCATGAGTGTGCGCGACGAAGAAATCCCGATCCCCGAACTCCTGGGAGCCGGCTATTGCAGTTCCGAAGCGGAATGTACACAGATGGTGGCAGACAACCACCTCTGCCGCTTCCACTACTCCTATGAGGTCATTTTCCAGCGCACTTGGTAAGGGCAGATGCAGTCCGTCTGACCGCGCTCCGCTGAA
>JAYRVL010000521.1:0-9611 GCA_041918575.1 Anaerolineae bacterium
ATCGTGTCATTCTGCTGGCCGAGGGACAGGTGGCGCTCGACGCGCCCACGCGCATCGCGATGAGCGAATCGTTGGTCTTCGCCTCGCAAATCAACAAGCTCCTGCGTGATCCGGCGTTTCTGACGGTGAATGACGTGCTGCGTCACATGCAGCGAAACGGCGTCAATTCGTGACAACAATTGCAGACAGCGATGTTTTTGCCACGAATTACACGAATTGACACGAAGGCGAGGAGAGTTATGTGCGAAATTCGTGGCAGTGAGCACAGGTAGCGATGTTCTTGCCACGAATTACACGAATTGACACGAAACGAGGCTTGAAGTTTCTCTAGCTGTGTAGTAGAATCGTGCCAGTGTAATGTTTTTCAACTGTCTACAACAACGAACTGTCTGACGGGTAAGCGTCTGATAGCTCGTAACCAGGCAAAGAAAGGACTGATTGTGCTTTCATCCAGAATTCTGACTTCAATCCACACTGAAACGACTGAGTATTGGAGAGATGAGTTTCGCAAGCCGGAGATACTCGGGATTGCAAAGGGCAAAGAGATCGGACACAGATTGGCTGACCTTGTAGATGAGAAGACTGCGGCGTTGTTGACGGTCAATTATCTGACGAAGCACCAACGAGACGCCCAGGGGAGAAAGCGATCTCGCAGCATGGGGGACATCTGGTTATGGGACAACGGGATCTACCATCCTGTGAATGTGAAGACAGGGATTATCGGTTCCGAGGGTCAGCCTAACCTCGTGTCGCTCAAGAAGGTTCTTGGCACCATCATGGCTCGGCAAATTGATTCCTACTACCTCTTGATCGTGAAGATGCAGATTTCTGCAGAAGCCATTGAGCCGGCAGTGTACCTGATCGACATGCTCGATTGGCTCGAATACGTCACTTTCGACTCCGGCCCAGGGCAATTGATGCTCAAGGCGGTCAAGTTTTTCAACGAATTCGACCCCACAGCAGTGAAGCCGACGACGACTATCAAAGACAAAGTAAGGCGACTGATGGATCTTTACGAAAATGGGGAGCGACGCCTAAAGGAAAATCGAGAGAAAGACCTGGACGATTACCGGCGGCATTTTGAGGCGTTCATGATAGACAATGAAATCATCGTCACACCAGAGACACAGGAATCTCTCAACCTCCAATGAGCATTGCACGACTATCCAGAGACCGAAAGCGACAACTGGGGCAGTTCTTTACGCCACCGGCGACGGCTACAGCCATTGTACGCGATCTAACGATCTTGCCTGCGTACCGGATTCTTGAACCGTCGTTCGGCAATGGGTCATTCGTTTTTGCAATCGTGGATGCACTAACCAAAGTCATTCGATCCACCGAAATTCAAACCTGGCACCGCGATCATCTCTACGGCTGTGAAGTTGACGATGTGGCATTCGCACGATTCTCAGAGAAGTGGGACAAGGCGAGGCTTGGCCCTCTTCCTCCCCACATGGAGCATTCCGATTTCTTCAGGTGGATGCCTCCCGGATCTGATCGAAGCGCGGCCACCAACCGGCAACGATACTTTGCCAGCCGCCTTGAAATGTTCGATCTAATCATCGGAAATCCCCCTTTTGGTGGCAGCATTGACCCCTCTATTCAAGATGAACTCGACGACATATTCGGGGTGCGAAACTCTCGCAAGATCAAAAAGGAGACATACGCATTTTTCATCGTCAAGTGTGTTGATCTGCTCAAGCCGGGCGGCAAGCTTGTTTTCATCTGTAGTGACACGATTTTGACAATTCCCACTATGACCGGCCTACGTTCATGGCTCCAGGAAACCTGCCTTGTGGACGTTTCGGTTGTGCCCGGTTCATTTGCAGATACGAATCAGGACATGCTTCTCCTTTCGCTGACCAAGCGGGCCAACGAACCCCGGCGTGTCTCGATATTTGGAGTGGACATGTCGTTGATTGAGATCGAATCTACCCCAAACGTCAGTTGGAGGGTCAACGGCGAGTATGCGAAATACTTTACTGGCGTCCTCGTTGGCGACAAAATGGTTGCCACCTCCGGCATGACGATCGGCAACAATGAGCTGTTCCTTCGCCCAATCCAGCAAGGCGCAGTTGATGAACCTTACGAGTTTCGGTTTGATTCACAGGCTATCACGGTAAAGAATGCAATCGCGCGCGCACGTCTGGGCAAAGTCTCCCAGGGCCAATTGCAGCATATCGCAGAACAGGAGGCGCGCGGTGCAGTAGAGAAGATCGTGTCTTGGCAGAAGCTAGATACACCGCGTCGAATCGCATTACCCCACAGTGACTATTGTTCCTATAACAAAGCAACGTCACGAATCCTCTACTCCGAACCCGAGTGGGTCATCTTCTGGCGTGACAATGGTGATTATGTTTATACGTTCAAGAAGACAGGAAATTGGTATCTTCATGGTGTTGGTGGAATGAAGTATTTCGGGCGAGAGGGTTTGACGTGGTCACTTATCGCACCGAGACTCTACGCACGGTACCTGCCATCAGGGTATATTCTCGATAGCGGCGCGCCGTGTGCCTTTCTGCGACCGGGAGTTCCTCACGATGAACTGTTCTTCATTATCGGATGGGCGCTCACTGACCTTTGCACGCGCATTCTAAAGGATGTTCTGAATCACACGAGAAACATTCAGAGTAAGGACTTCGAGCGGCTTCCATACCCAACATGGGTTCCGCCGCACCTCAAGACGGAAGCCATTCGTCATGTTCAGGTCATCATTTCGCTCGCTATGTCGGGGCGAGAGTTCACCTTCAAGAGCGAGGAGGTGCAATCTCTCAACGAGTTGTACGCCTGGAGGCAGGAGCCTGTCCAAGCGCGCTCATGCAGGACGTTACCGAAGCAAATGGCTTTATTCTGATGTTGTACATAGGACTTCCCACTGTTGATCAAAATGACCCACTGGTTCAACGCCGCTATCCTGCTGCTGGCCAGCGCGATTGGCGCAACGGCTTTTCTTGCGCCCTTCTTCAGCCTGGAGACGCAGCAGGCCGTTGACAGCGGCGCGCTTTCGCATGCGGCCGATGCGCCCTTCTTCCTCGTCCTGCTCATTGTCATCTGCCTGGCCGCGGTCTTCTTGAACCTGTCGGCCGGGCAGATGAACACGCGCACAGTGGCGGTGCTCGGCATCTTGACCGCGTTCAGCGCGGCGCTGCGCGCGCTGCCCGGCCCTGGCGGCTTCAACGCCATCTTTTTCCTGCCCATCCTGGCCGGCCATGTCTACGGCGCGACCTTTGGCTTTCTACTCGGCTCCC
This sequence comes from Anaerolineae bacterium, assembly GCA_041918575.1. Taxonomy (GTDB): domain Bacteria; phylum Chloroflexota; class Anaerolineae; order SSC4; family Amarolineaceae; genus Amarolinea. The sequence continues at coordinate 3,249 of JAYRVL010000521.1, forward strand.
TGGCCCTGCTGGTCTCCGCGCTGCTCGGCGGCGGGGTGGGGCCGTGGCTCCCGTTTCAGATGTTCGCCGCCGGTTGGGTGGGGATGCTAGGCGCGCTGGCGCCAGCCTGGCCCCACCATCCACGGCGTGAAGTGATTGTGCTGGCACTCTGGGGCCTGCTGTTGGGTCTCCTCTTCGGCGCCATCATGAACCTCTGGTTCTGGCCCTTTGTCGTGCGGCCTGAACAGACCGGCCTCTACTGGCAGTCCGGCGCGGGCGTGCGCGGTTTCTTGCAGCGCTATCTGCCGTTTTATCTCGTCACCTCGCTGGCCTGGGATCTGTGGCGAGCCGGCGGCAACGCCCTGCTTATCCTCTTCCTGGGCGCACCCGTCCTGCGCCTCCTGCGCCGCTTTCAACTCCGCTTTCACTTCGAAATCACCCCCCACAACCCCACTCCTCAAATTTGACCAATTCCCTTCTTTTGGATAAAATGACACCCGATTAGCACTCAAAACAACAGAGTGCTAACCGATGTGTAAAAAATCAAAGCAACCATTTACACACCAGTCAGAACAGACCATGATGGAGGCACAAACATATGAAGCTTCGACCACTGGGTGATCGGATCGTTGTCGAGCCGACAGAGCAGGAAGAACGCACGGCGAGCGGTATCATTCTGCCGGAGACCGCGAAAGAGAAGCCCCAAGAGGGCAAGGTCATCGCGGCCGGGCCTGGCAAGCTGAACGACGACGGCAGCCGCAGTCCGATGGATACCAGCATTGGCGACCGTGTTCTGTACGCCAAGTACGCGGGCACCGAAGTGAAGTTGGACGGCAAGAAGTTACTCATCCTGCGCGAGAGTGACATTCTGGCAGTACTCGAATCATAGTTGTCACCTGTAGACAGCGCGCAAATCAAACAAGAACCTGGGAGATAGAGCAATATGGCAAAGCAGATCAGTTTTGGCGAAGAAGCACGACGCAATTTGAAGGTGGGCATTGACACCCTGGCCAATGCCGTGAAGACCACTCTCGGTCCCAAGGGCCGCAATGTCGCCCTGGACAAGAAGTGGGGCGCCCCCACCGTCACGCATGACGGCGTGACCGTGGCCAAAGAAATCGAATTGGCCGATCCGTATCAGAACATGGGCGCGCAGCTTCTGAAGGAAGCCGCCACCAAGACCAATGACATTGCCGGCGACGGCACCACCACCGCCACCGTGTTGGCGCAGGCGATTGTGAACGAGGGCCTGCGCAACGTAGCTGCCGGCGCCAACCCCATGCTGCTCAAGCGCGGCATCGAAAAGGGGACGGCCGCAGTCGTCAAGGCCATTCGCAGCCAGGCCATTGAAATCACCACCAAGGATGAGATCGCGAACGTGGCCGCCATTTCGGCGCAGGACCGTGAGATTGGCGATCTGATCGCGGATGTCATGGACAAGGTGGGCAAGGATGGCGTCATCACCGTCGAAGAGAGCAAGGGTTTGCTCTTCGAGACCGAGTATGTCGAGGGTATGCAGTTCGACCGCGGCTACATCAGCGCTTACTTCATCACCAACGCCGAGCGTATGGAAGCAGTGATGGAAAACCCCTACATCTTGATCACCGACAAGAAGATTTCCGCAGCCGCCGACATTGTGCCGCTGCTGGAAAAGGTGATGCAACTCGGTCGCCGTGAGATCGTCATTATTGCCGAGGATGTGGACGGCGAAGCGCTGGCGACCCTGGTTTTGAACAAGCTGCGTGGTATGTTCAACGTAGTGGCCATCAAGGCGCCGGGCTTTGGCGATCGCCGCAAGGCCATGTTGCAGGACATCGCTGTGTTGACCGGCGGCAGCGTCATTACCGAAGAACTGGGCCGCAAACTGGAAACCACCCAGGTGGCTGACCTGGGCCGGGCCGACAAACTGGTCTCCACCAAGGACAATACCACGTTGGTCGGCGGCGCCGGCGACGCAAGGGAGATCAAGGGCCGCATCGAACAGATTCGCGCGGAGATCGAAAAGAGCACCAGCGACTACGACAAGGAAAAGCTGCAGGAGCGCCTGGCTCGTTTGGCCGGCGGCGTGGCTATCATCCGCGTCGGCGCAGGCACCGAAGTCGAGTTGAAGGAAAAGAAACACCGCGTCGAAGATGCGCTGAGCGCAACCCGCGCGGCCGTCGAGGAAGGCATTGTGCCCGGCGGCGGCGTAGCGCTGCTGAACGCCATCAGCGCGCTGGACGCTGTGACGCCTGACTTCGAAGACGAGAAGACCGGCGTCAAACTGCTGCGCCGTGCCCTGGAAGAGCCGATGCGCCAACTCGCTGTCAACGCGGGTCAGGATGGCGCCGTGGTGGTGGAGAACGTCCGCCGCAATCAGGAATCTGCGGGTAACCCACGCATTGGCTACAATGTGATGAGCGAAACCTACGTGGATATGGTCAAGGAAGGCATCATTGACCCGGCCAAGGTGACTCGCGGCGGCCTGGAGAATGCCGCTTCGATCGCCGCCATGATCCTGACGACCGAAGCCCTCATCACTGATATTCCTGAAAAGGAAAAGGCCCCGGCTGGGCCGCCTCAGGGCGGCGGCGGTATGGACTTCTAGGACCGACCCGCCTGCCGATAGCCTTATCCACCCCATCGGCGCCATTAGCGCCATTGCCTGAAACAAAAGCCCGCCTCATACCGAGGTGGGCTTTTCATTCTGTCCTAACCTATGGTACACTACGGACGCGTCTGACCAGGCGAGCAGTCAGGGTCAGCCGCCCTCCCTCATCCTGCAAGTTCATTTTAGGGCTTGTCAAGAAACAACTTCCCGTTCTTGCCCACGTTTTGCCGAAACAGAGCGGAAACTTGTTCTTCGACGGCTCTTTAGTCCATTTAGATTCCTGGACATCAACCCTGCCTCTTCGCGAGCAGGAGTCTGGCCGATTGGAGTTTCACGTCTATGCCAAACGAGAGCAGCGATCAACGCACCTGGGATGCCTTTTTTCGAATCCAGATTGGCAACCTGGCGCTGATCTATCTCATCTTGGGAGGCATCGGCCTTGCCTTCCGCGCCTACAGCCAAATCGTGCTGGGTACCGTCATCACGGCTACTGCGATTCTGGCTTTTTATCGCCTGTGGCGCGTGGGGCGTCAACAGCCTTACCGCTCGTCGCGGATCGGCATGTTGATTCTGATCAGCTGCATCATCTACACCGGCGGTATCTTCGTCGTTGGCGGAGCGCGCAGCCCAGCTATTTTTCTTTACGTCATTCCAATCCTAACTGCCGGTCAATTCCTCCCCCCGCGTTGGTTCGTGGCCATTGCCGCTTTCTGTTATGGACTCTTCAATCTGATGGCGGTCAGCGAATGGCAGCAGAAATTCGACGCCGCGCCCTTGCTTTTCTATACGCCGCCCGGCCCCTTTACGCTAACCGATCTCCTGCAGGCCAGTGCGCTTGTCCTGCTGCTGTGCGCGGTCACGATGCTGAGCTTTTGGCGCTCCAACCGCACTATGCAAGATTCGGTTGCCGCGCTGCGTGACAGCGAAGAGCGCTTTCGCGACCTTTTCGAAAACGCCACCGATCTGATCCAAATTGTGGATGGCAGCAGTCATTATCAATTCGTCAACGAGGCCTGGCGACGCACCCTGGGTTATACCGACGCTGAGGTGCTGCAATTGACGCTGGCCGATGTGGTGACGCCGGAATCATGGTCGGTGTGCAAGGTGGCTTATCAGCAGGTGCTGCAAGGTCAATCGGCGCTGAACCTGGAAGCGACCTTTCGCACGAGTCAGGGCGAGCGCGTCATCGTGCAGGGCAACGTCACGCCCAACATCAAAAATGGTAAATTCCTGGCGACGCGCGGCATTTTTCGCGATGTGACGAAGCAAAGGGAAGATGAAGCGCGCCAGCGCCGCCTGTTGGAGCTGGCGGTGGTGCATGGCGACATGTCCAGGCTCTTCCTGACCCGCGGAATGCAGGCCGTAGATGAGGTTCTCAGCCGCCTGGGCAAGGCGCTCGACGCGTCGCGTGCCTATATCTTCCGTTTTCGAGCGACGGAACGTTTGCTTGACAACACGCACGAGTGGTGCGCAGAAGGCGTGACGCCAGAAATTGCCCATCTGCAAGGAATCGCCATCGAACAAGCCATCCCCTCCTGGCAGCACATTCTCAATGAACAAGGCTTGATCCTTGCCTCGACCACGCAGGACCTGCCCGAAGAAGTTCAACGCCTGCTGCGGCCGCAGGGAGTACAGGCGCTCCTGCTCGTGGTTTATGCGGTCAACAGCCAGCTTGCGGGCTTCATTGGGTTGGATGAGGTGCGCCATGCCCGGCAATGGCTGCCGGAGGAAGTGACAGCCGTGCGCAACATGGCTGAGGCTTATGCACGTTTGGCGGAACGTGAGCAAGCGGAACGCGACCTGCTGCGTGCGCGGGACGCCGCGCTGGAATCGGCGCGCTTGAAGAGCCAGTTCGTGGCCAATATGAGCCACGAAATCCGCACCCCGATGAACGGCGTCATTGGCATGCTCGATCTCCTACACGCCAGCGATCTGAGTTCCGCACAGCTCGACTATGTCAATACCGCCTATCACAGCGCCGAATCGCTGTTATCCATCATCAATGACATTCTCGACTTTTCTAAGATCGAAGCCGGCAAAATGGAATTGGAGCAGAGCGATTTCGATCTACGCTATGTGGTGGAAGATGTGGCGGAACTGCTGGCGCGGTCCGCGCAGAGCAAAAGGCTGGAACTGGCGACTTTTGTTCACCGCGAGACGCCAACCCACCTGTGCGGCGACCCCATGCGTCTGCGCCAGGTGTTGACCAACCTGGTCAGCAATGCGATCAAGTTCACTGAGCATGGCGAAGTCATCGTGCAGTTGACACGTGAACAGGAGACCGATACACAGGTGATCGTACGCTTTACCGTCTCTGATACCGGCATCGGTATCTCCCCAGAACAACAAAAGACCATCTTCCAGAGCTTCGTACAGGCCGATGGTTCCACCACACGTAAGTACGGCGGCACGGGACTGGGCCTGGCCATCAGCAAACAACTGGTGGAACTGATGGGCGGCAAGATCGGGGTGCAAAGCCAGTTGGGGCGCGGCAGTGTTTTCTGGTTCACCGCGGTGTTTGGCAAGCAAGCCGCGGCGATGGAGAGGGAGAGGGAGGTCATGTCGCCGGCCGATCTCCGCGGCGTGCGCGTGCTTGTCGTGGACGACAACGCCACCAATCGCCTGATCCTGCATCAGCAGTTGCTGAGTTGGGAATGCCTGCCCGAGGAAGTGAGCGGCGGCGCAGAAGCGATCGTGGCTCTGCGCGACGCGCACCAGGCGGGCGCCCCCTTTCGCGTGGTTCTATGCGATTGGCAGATGCCTGACATGGACGGCGGCATGTTGAGCGCACAGATCAAGAACGATCAGGCGCTGGCAGCGACGCCGTTGGTGCTGCTTACATCGGTCGGCGAGTTTGGCCTGGAGCGCATGGCCGACGCCGTCGGTTTCAGCGCCAGTCTCACCAAGCCGATTCGCCAGCTTGCGCTGTACGACACCCTGGTTACGGTGCTCGGCGCGGCGCACGGGACGCTTCAACCCCGCCAGGCTGACAGACCGGAATTGTCTGGGCTGGCGTCCGCACAAATCACAGGCGCTCATGTCCTGCTGGCCGAGGATAACTCGGTCAACCAGAAACTCGCCATGCATATCCTCAGCCGCATGGGACACCAGGTGGATGTGGTGGACAATGGGCGATTGGCGGTACAGGCCTTCATGGAAAACCCCTATGACCTGATTCTCATGGATGTGCAGATGCCGGAGATGGACGGATTCACAGCGACGGAACAGATACGCGCGTTCGAGGCTCGACGTGGCGGACACGTGCCCATCGTCGCGCTAACCGCCGGCGCGCTGGCCGGGGATCGCGAGCATTGCCTGGCGGCGGGCATGGACGCCTATGTCAGTAAACCGTTCAAAACTGAGGAACTGCGCCAAACCGTCATCAAGTACGTTGCCGCGTCGCCTTTCGACCCCCAGGTGTTAGCGGAGCTGCGCGCCATCGGCGGCAGCGCGCCCGGCCAGCCAGACATGCTCGATGAGATCATGCGCCAGTTCACGGGCGACCTGCCGCAGTACACCGCCAAGATGCGCCTGGCGCTGCAAAATCAGGACGCCAACGCACTGCAGCGCGCCGCGCACAGCCTCAAGGGCAGCGGCGGCAGCTTTGGCGCGCAGCGGGTGGCCTACCTCTGCGCGCATCTCGAAGAGATGGGGCGCAATCAAGACCTGAGCAAGGCCGAAGCATGGCTCGACCGCCTCGAAGCGGAGATCGAACGCATCGGCCGCGCCGGCGTCTCCATTTAACAACACTTTTTAACAACACTTTTCAACAACACTTTTCAACAACACTTTTC
>JAYRVL010000522.1:0-6616 GCA_041918575.1 Anaerolineae bacterium
CACGGTTGGGGGGCAGGGGGGCCGCCTGAGCAGTTACCAGGATTCACAGGATTGACATGATAGGTGAGCAGTTACGAATTCCAATGGAATTGCTGCCCAACGTAGCTGCGTTTTGGCGCGGGTGTGCTATAATTCCCGAAGATTGTGGACATCGCTTTGGGTTTTCCGGACGCAACAGGTAAGTCTCAGGAGGACACGATGAATCGTTCGAACGTTTCTGTTGGAAGGCGGCTGCGCACAGCCGCCGTGCTCGTAGTTGTGATCGTCATCGGCCTGGCAGGTTCCCTGCTGGCGCAGGCCTCGGACATTGGCGACATCGATGTGCTGGCTCTCGTGCCGGCGACGCCGGGTTTCCCCGAAGGCGTCGTGGCGCATGGCAGCTCGGTCTTCGTATCCGGCCCGGCGCGCTTTGGCACGGCCGGCGCCGGCCCTTCGGCGATCCAGGTTTTCGACCGCCGAACCGGCGCATTCAAGCAGACCATACTGGTAGCCGGGGAAAACCTGGCATTCGAGCACGCGTTGAGTAACATGGCCTGGGGCGGCGCTGGCCGGCTCTTCGCCTTGAGCACGCAGCTTGGCTTGATCTATTTCACCAAGCAGGGCCTGGATTACACGCAGGCCAACTATGGCGATCCGGTCCCCGACCTGCCGATCTGCCCGTTCAATGGCCCCTGTGCGCCGACCGCATTCGACATGCCGCCCATTGTCAATGACGTTGTCTTCGATCCGCAAGGCTACGCATACGTGACCGATTCGCTGCAAGCCACCATCTGGCGCTATGCGCCCGGCGGCGGCGCGCCGCAGATCTGGTTCCAGGGCGCGCAGTTCGAGGGCGGCGGCCCTATCCCCTTCGGCGCCAACGGCATCCGCCTGAATCGCGAGCGCACCCATGTCTACGTGGCGATCTCCACCTCGGCGGCCAATCCAGCCCAGGGCACGATTTACCGGCTGCCGCTGGTGGATCAGCCCACAGAGGCCGATTTGACGGTCTTCCACACCTACAGCGCCGGCGAGCTGCCCGATCAACTGGCGTTCGACTCCAATGGCAACCTGTATGTCTCACTGGCGCTCTCGAACCAGATTTCAGTGCTGGCGCCGAACGGCGCGGAGACGGTGAGATATGCCAGCGCGCCGGGCGACGCCATCCCGCTCGACAACCCGGCCGGCATTGCCTTCGATGCGCGCAGCCGCTCGCTGTTGATCGTCAACCACGCCCTGCTCAGCGGCGACCCGAATCACTTTGCCGTCCTGCGGATGTTCGTTGACGACCCCGGCGCCGCGCTCTTCGACCTTGATCTGCCCGAGTCAGAACCGGCAGAGTAAATGTCCGCCTGTCTGCGGCGGCGCGCCGCAGGCATGAAGAAGCCTGGGCTGTACAGACGGCTCTGCCCCTGGCCCAGGCTTCTTCAACGATCAGGGGCTGACGCATCCGCAAGCTACGGGAACGCCAGACACCGCTGCGATCAGCTCAACTCTTGCGGTGGCGCCGCCTCAACCAGACAACCATGTAGCCGGTGATGCTCAGACCGGTGAGATTGAAGATAGCCTCTGGATTGTAGCCGTTTGCCTGACCAATGGCGGCCAGGAGCGCCGAGAGCGCAATGCCGGTTACCAGCGCCATGACAATCGAAGAGACGAGTCTGGTGGCGGAGATCGTGATCTCCCAACCCATCATCATGATACAATACTCCTTTGGTGGATCGTTGAATTGGTTGATTGGCGGAGGTCTGGCGGGAGCAATGACTCAGGGTCTTTTCTGATGCGGCCATGAGCGTCAACTGCGGGGAGCACGTAGGGCGCTTCGTCCATCATTGGACAAGATCATAGCGCGTTTCGACGCCCGGAACAAGCCCCGCGGCTTACGAATACCTTACAGATAAAAAAAATGGGCCGACGGTACTATGGACGGGGCGAACAGGCAGCTTGACCAATTGGCTGCCCCTCGCTATAATGCGCCCCATGTTCTCACATACCCATCGTTTGTCGGTGGGCCGTCTGTTCTTGAGCACCTGGTGCGTGTTGCTCAGCATTGGGCTGCTGCTGTCGCCGGCGCACGCGCAAGAAGCGCCGGTCGCTCCCTCGCTCTCCCCTCAGATCGAACAGATGGTTCGCCTCACCAATCGTGCGCGCATCCGGCGCGGTCTCGATCCCTATCTGCTCAATCCACTGCTGAGCCAGACGGCGCAAGCTCATGTCAATGACATCATCGCCAGCGGCCGCCTCGGCCATGTCGGTTCCGACGGCAGTCGTGCGCCTGAGCGCGTGCGCCGCGCCGGCTACAACGCGGCCTCCGTCGGCGAAAACTGGGTCTACAGCCGCACTCTGGAAAAGAGCTTCGCCTGGTGGATGGCCGATCCGCCGCACTATGACAACCTGATGCACCGCCGTTACCAGGAAATTGGCGTGGGCATGGCCGTGCCTCCCAGCGGCTGGGGTCAGGTGTGGGTCATGGTCTTTGCCGTCGGCGCGGAGGGCGCACCTGCCGCGGACGCCATGCTGATTGCAGACACGGGCGACGCCGCAACGTTGGCAGAAACAGCCGTTGGCGAAACTCCCACCGCCGCCTATGTCGTGCAGCCCGGCGACACCCTGGAGGCTATCGGTCGCCGCTTCGGCATTCCCTGGCTGGCCATTGCCCGGCTCAACGGCATCGAGGATCCCACCAGGCTGCAGGTCGGCCAGGTGCTCGATCTTCCTGGCGCGACCGCGCCGGCGCCAACCGTGGACGCAGCGCCTGCGCCCGCGCCAGATCAAGCCGCGCCCCCGCCGCAAGAGACGTCTGCGCCCCCGCCGCCGGCAGATGCCGCGCCGCCGGCCGCGCCGCCGCCAACCACCTACACCGTGCAGCGCGGCGATTCACTGGCTGCCGTCGCGTCCCGCTTTGGGTTGACCTGGCAGACGCTGGCGCAGTGGAACGGGCTGAGCGCGCAATCCATCCTGCGCGTGGGCCAGGTTCTGCGCCTGACCGCGCCGGCGCAGGCCAGCGCGCCGCCGCCCACGGCAGCGCCGCTCACCTATCGCGTACGCGCCGGCGACTCTCTCTCGACCATCGCCGCCCGCTTTGGGTTGACCTGGCAAACCCTGGCGCAGATCAACGGCCTCAACCGCACCTCCATCCTGCGCGTGGGCCAAACACTGCGCCTGCGCTAACCGCTGGTTCGTAGCAGCGACTTCAGTCGCCCCCTGGCCGCCGAAACGGCTGAAGCCGTCATTACGAGCCGAAACGGCTGAAGCCGTCACTACGAGCCGAAACGGCTGAAGCCGTCACTACGAGCCGCCTGATAACTTACGCCGCCGTCCACCTGGCGCTCGACGCAGACAGGTATCATCCGTGAATTTGACGCCAACGCTTCGTCAACTGCTGCATGAACACATTCACCTGACGCCTGCGGCCTGGGCGCGGGCGCCGGCGTCGCTGCGCGACCGTTTCAGCAGCCCGTTCGAACCGGCGCAGCGTCTGGCGCAGACATTGGAACGCCTGCCGCCGCCGCTGCTGGCCTGGTGGGCCGGGCTGCCCGACGGGCACCTCCTGATCGGCGAGCAGGGCGCTTACACGGCCGGCCGCTTGCCCGACGATCCGCATGGCCGGGTCAACGTGGCGCAGATCGCCCTGTCCGACCTGGTCGGCCCGGCGGGAAGCGCAGGCGACGCCTGGTTCTGGATCAGTCACCTGCTCGATCATCACCTGGGCTGCCTGGGCGCGGCCGAGGGCGCCTGGCTCTCCGATGGCGGCGGCATCAACCGGCGCTGGCAGGAAGCGGGGCAGCGCCTCGCAGCCCTGGCGCGGCTCGGCTACAGCCCGCACCCCGACGCGGCCGCCCATCCCCGTGTCTATCTGGCGGCCGGCTTGTCTCTCTTCCTCACGGACCGCGCCGCGCTGAATGTGCAGGACCCCCAACTGGAGCGCCTGCTGGCAACCACGCTCCTGCACCAAGGCTTCTGCCGCCGCGCGCTGGCCGCAGCCGCGTTGAATCAAGAGGGGAGCGATTGAAATCGCGCCTGACGGGCGCACCGCAGCGCGTCCATCATGCGTGGACGCGCGACCGGGTCGGCGCGTTCCGACCTGGCCGCGGAACGCCCCTTCGCCCCGAATTCATTCGGCGGGCGACCGGGTCGGCGCAGGCCGACCTGGCGGCGGAACGCCCCTTCGCCCCGAATTCATTCGGCGGCTGCTTTCCTGCTGGCTTACAGGCATTTGACATAGACAGTGAGTTGTTGTACTGTATTACACTACAGAATGGTTACCCGAGGCAATATGACAATCCAAGCGTAACTGCTCACCCTGCAGGCCGATTTGGACAGGATGAACAGGATGAACAGGATTCTTGCTCTGTGGTGCGCAAAACTACCGCCACGAGAGTTCGAATATCCTGTCAATCCTGTGAATCCTGTCTGAATTCCAGGCAGGCTGAGCAGTTACATCCAAGCTACATATACTCAGGCACGCGCGCGAACTTCACCAAACTTTGCAGCAGCGTCACTGCGAATCGTGAAATCATCATCATCCAGCGGCGTGGAGTCGAGGATGTGGCTCTAATTTCGGCTGCCGAGCTGAGCAGCTTGATGGAGACGGCTTTCTTACTGCGCTCGCCCAAGAATGCGGAACGTTTGCTCGCCGCACTCAATCGTGCTCAACGCTGCGACATTCAATGATGATGAAAGGTAAGTCTATGCTTTTTTCGCTGCTCCTGGTTCTGGGAGCTGTTGGAACAGCCACGCTCGGTCAGCTTCTGCTCAAGAGCGGTATGACCGCAGTGGGGCGGCTGGGCGCGAGTGTGCTGCAGCAGCCGCTGCAAACCGTCCTGGCCGTGGCAAGCGTGCCCACCATCTGGCTTGGACTGGCCTGCTACGGCTTGGGCGCGGTGCTCTGGCTGGTAGTTTTGTCGCGGCTCGATTTGAGCTTCGCCTATCCGCTGCTGGCCCTGTCTTACATCCTGATTCCGCTGCTCTCCTACCTGGTGTTGGGCGAAAACGTGCCCGCGCTGCGCTGGATGGGCATTGCGGTCATCTTCATCGGCGTTGTCATCGTCGCGCGCACCTGATGAGGCTCAACCATGTCACTTCAACTCATTCACCGCAACCTCGGCAGCGCCGGCGTCATGTTTTTGGCCATTGCCGGTCTGTGGGCGCTGGTCATCTACTTCCGTCGCCGGGAGATTGACGGCAACCTGTGGGGCATCCTGGCCGTAGGCGAACTGCTCTTCATCGTCCAGGCCGTCCTGGGCGTGGTGATTTACGCGGCCGGCGGCCGGCCCGTCCGTTTGATTCATTACCTCTATGGCATCCTGATGATGATCCTCATCCCCGCCACCAACGCCTTCACCGGCGGCAAAACGACCCGCAGCGAAGCCCTGGCCAACGGGCTGGTGGCGCTCTTCATGGCCGTCATGGCCGCCACCCGCGCCATGACCACCGGTTAGCAGCGGGCGACGTAAGCTGCCAGGCAGTTCGTAGTGACAGCCCACAGAGCGATTGAAGTCGCCACTACGAACCAGCCGATCATTTGCGCCTAACTGTACCAGCCCGCCTGCAGCTCAGCCAACGCGCTGCGCGTCGTTTCGGCCAGCCCGGCCAGCGGCGCCAGTCGCGTCTCGCCCCCGCGGCGCAGCCGCAGCTCCACACCGCCCGCCTTGAGACTGCGCTCCCCCACGGTCAGGCGCAGCGGCAGACCGATCAAATCGGCGTCATTGAACTTGACGCCCGGACTCTCGTCGCGATCGTCCATCAGCACTTCGATGCCCGCGGCCCACAGGTCATGATAGATCTGTTCGGCCGCCTCCAGCGCGGCCGGCGCCTTGCGCCCCAAAACAACCAGGTGGACCTGGTATGGCGCTACGGCCGGCGGCCACACGATGCCGGCTTCGTCATGATGTTCCTCCACCACGCAGGCCAGCAAACGCCCCACGCCGATGCCGTAGGACCCCATCACGACCGGCCTCTCGTGACCTTCCGCGTCCAGGAAGGTTGCGCCCAGCGCCGTGCTGAAGCGCGTGCCCAGCTTGAAGATGTTGCCCACCTCCACCCCGGCCGCGCTGCGCAGCAGGCCGCCGCAGGTCACACAGGCGTCGCCGGCGGCCGCGGTGGTGATGTCGGCCACCATGTCCGCCTGGTAGTCGCGGCCATGATTGGTGTGCAGCAGATGCCAGCCCACCCGGTTCGCTCCGGCCACCAGGTTGGGCGACTGCGCGACCAGGTCATCCACCACCAGCGTGAAAGCCTCGCGCCGGGCGCCGATGGGCGAGCCATAGCCGGGCTGAGCGCCGATGGCGAGAATCTCCGCCTCGGTCGCCAGGCGCAAATGACGCGCGCCGACCGCCCGCGCCAGTTTGGCCTCATTCACGTTCATGTCCCCGCGCGCCACCGCGAACACGAAGCGCTCCGCGCCCTCCCGGCCGCGGTCCAGCGTCGCCACAGTGAAAAACGCCTTGGCGGTGCGGCCGGCTGACATGTGCAGCAGGTCGGCCAGCGCCGCAATGGTGGTGGTATTGGGCGTCGCCACTTCTGCCAGAGGCAGCAGCGGTTCGGGATCGGGCAGCGGCTTGCGCACGGCAGCCACCTGGCGGTTGGCCGCGTACCCGCACGCGTCGCACAGAATCAGCGTATCTTCGCCCACCGG
>JAYRVL010000523.1:0-2434 GCA_041918575.1 Anaerolineae bacterium
AGCGCCAGTGGGCGCCAACAGCGCCAGTGGGCGCCAACAGCGCCAGTGGGCGCCAACAGCGCCAGTGGGCGCCAACAGCGCCAGTGGGCGCCAACAGCGCCAGTGGGCGCCAACAGCGCCAGTGGGCATGACGGCCGGACAAAGGAGCTATGACTCCGACGCAAGGTGCGATTTCTCTGCGCCCTCTGCGGTGAAAAAATACAGCGACGCGTAGAATTGCTAGCGTCACCCTGTCGAATTTGGCGCCCTGGGTAATGTGCGCTACGATATGGGGCGTAGCGATCCCCCGAATGATCGGTTATCTCTCAACCTGGAAATGATTCACCATGCCTCTTACCTGCGTTGCGCTCGATCTGGAGACCACCGGCCTGAACGCTGAACGCGATGCCATCATCGAGATCGGCTGCGTCAAACTGGAAGACGGCCGCATCACCGACGAATGGTCAACCCTGGTCAATCCCGGTCGGCCGATCCCCCTGGGCATCACCCAACTGACCGGCATCAGCAGCGCGGACGTGGCACAAGCGCCGCCCCTCGCCCTGGTCGGCCCATCCCTCCTACGCTTTGTGGGCAGTCTGCCCATCGTCGGCCACAACATCGGTTTCGATCTCGGCTTCCTGGCCCAGTTCGACCTCTTCCGCCAGAACCTGGCCATTGACACCTTCGACCTGGCCACGGTGCTCTTGCCGCGGCAGGACCGCTACAACCTGACCTCCCTGGCCGGCCGCTTCGACATCCCCCTGACCGACGCGCACCGCGCCCTGGATGACGCCCGCGCCAGCCTGCGCTTGTTCCTGGCGCTGATCGAATTCGGCAGCCGCCTGCCGCCCGACCTGTTGGTCGAGATTCGCCGCCTCACCGCCCACAGCCAATGGGCCTTGCGCCCAATCTTTCACGAAATGGCCGCCCTGGCCGCGGTCAACCAGCCGCGTCGCGCCGCTTCCCAGGTCGTCCCCGGTCGCCTACGCTGGACCGAACCGGTCGGCGACGCGGCGCTCCACCCCCGCCGCGTCCCCCTTCCGCTCGACGCCGCCGCGTTGACCGGCCTGCTGGCGCCGGGCGGCCGGCTGGCGTCCATCTTCCCCGCCTACGAACACCGACCGCAGCAGTTGGACATGCTGGCCGCCGTCAGCGACGCGTTCAGCCACAGCCATCATCTCCTGGTCGAAGCCGGCGCCGGTACCGGCAAATCGCTGGCCTACCTCCTGCCCGCCGCGCAATACGCGGTGCAAAACGACACCCGCGTCGTCGTTTCCACCAACACCATCAACCTGCAGGATCAGCTCGTGGGCAAGGACATTCCCGCCTTGCAGCCCTTGCTCACCGCACCCGCCCGCGTGGCCCTGGTCAAAGGGCGCGCCAACTACCTGTGCCCGCGGCGCTTCAACTACCTGCGCAGCCGCAGCGATCTCAGCGACGACGAGGTGCGCCTGCTGGTCAAGGCCCTGGTCTGGCTGCAGCACACCCAAACCGGCGATCGAGATGAGATGATGATGACGAGCGCAGCCGAGCAGATCGTCTGGTCACGCGTCTGCGCGGAGCGCGATTCGTGCAGCGCCAGCCAATGTCAGACCCTGGCCAGCGGCCCCTGCTTCTTCCAGCAGGCGCGCAACCAGGCCGAAAGCGCCCATCTCATCGTGGTCAACCATGCCCTGCTCCTGGCCGACATCGCCGTGGAAAACCGGCTGCTGCCGGCCTATGACCATCTGATCATGGATGAGGCGCATCACCTGGAGAACGCCATCACCCAGCAGATGGGCTTTCAGGTCACGGCCGCGTCGTTTCTGGCCTTCCTGAACGAGCTGCAGCCGGCCGGCGGCGGCCGCGGGGGCGGTCTGCTCAGCGCGGTGCGCGAACAGGCGGCCGCTGCAGCCTTCGACGCGGCCAGCCCGCTCTGGCTCTGGCTGCGGACCGGCCAGGAGGCGGTTGGCGCCTGTCGCGAACGCCTGCCCGATTTCCTGCGCACCCTGCTCGCCTTCGCGGCCGAACAATCGCAGGGCAACACCGCCTACGATCAGCGCGTGCGCCTGACGCCCAGCGCCCGTGTGCAGCCGCTGTGGGACCGCGTCGAAATTCAATGGGACCACCTGGCCGCGGCCTGGCGCCGGCTGCGCACACAGGTCGAACACCTGCGCCAGGCGCTCATCGTCCTGGCCCAGGACAACCCCGCCGTCTTCGAAACCCTGGCCGTCGAGCTGACCGGCGCGGCGCAGCACCTGCGCAGCCTGGATGAGCAGGTCTCCGCGCTCGTTTCCAATCCCGATCGCAACGGCATCTACTGGCTGGAACTGGCCGCGGAGAGCGAGCGCGCAGATGCCGACCCGCTCTTTCGCCTTTCCCTGCGCGCGGCGCCGCTGCAGGTGGGCGGGCTGGTGGAACAGCACCTGCTGCGCGACAAGCAGACGGTCATCATGACCTCGGCCACCCTGCGCAC
>JAYRVL010000524.1:0-4635 GCA_041918575.1 Anaerolineae bacterium
AAGACCGCGGAGTAAGCGCCTGTGCCGCAAGCGTTGGTGGCTTGCACGCGCCAGTAGTAGGTGGTGCTGGTGTTGAGGGTGGCGCCGTTCCAGGTGGCGCCGGTCAGGCCGCTGGCCGAGGCGACGATGTTGCTGAAGCCGGCGTCGGTCGCGACCTGGATGGCGTAGGTGTCAGCCTGGCTGGCAGCCGCCCAGGTGAAGGTGGGGCTGGCCGGCACGTTGAGCGCGCCGTTGGCCGGAGAGGTCAGCGTGGGGACGCCGGCCGCGGCCGTGAAGAGATTGAGCGTCACATTGGCCGATTTCGGACCGGAGGTCGAAGCGGCCGACACGGTAATCGTCGAGCTGCCGGCCGAGGCCGCGCCGGTGTTGCCGATGGTCAGCACGCTGGCGCCGGGCGGGGTCACCGGGTTGACGCTGAAGCCGGTAGTGGAGCCGGCCGGATTGCCGCTGGCGCTTAGCGTGACGGGGTCCGCATAGCCCAGGATTGAGCCGATGGCGACGTTGTAGGTCGCGTTGGCGGGCGCGCAGATGGACTGGCTGGCCGGCGTGACATCCAGGGTGTAATCAGGCGCAAACGCCTCCTTGTCGAACCACACGTCCGGGTCCTGGTGTCCGCTCTGGATGTTGCGGTCATCCGACCACTGGATGTAGCCGAAGCCGGCATCCTGAAGCTGCTGGTCGTAGTCGCCATGATAGCACGACGCCAACTGCGGATCAATGTAGACCGGCGAAGAGACATCGCTCACGCGCTGGCTGGGCTGCCAGGTGGCGCCGCCGTCATGCGAGACGCGCATGTAGTAGTCGAAGAGCAGGTTGTTCGAGTCCAACCGCCGATCGTACCAGGTTGCCATGATGCGGCCGGACGGGCCGGCGCTGATGGTGGGGAAGAACTGGTCGCGCGTGGTGGCGTCGTCGTTCAGCTTGAATTCGGCGCCCCAGGTCGCGCCGTTGTCGGTCGAGCGGCGGTAGTAGACATCAATCACGTCGCCGGTGTTCAGGCTGTCCGGGTCGCGGCTGTAGACCACGTGCAGATTGCCGTTGGGCGACACCGTGATCTGCGGCGAAGGCAGGTAACGGATGTTACCGTTCAGGGCTGGCCGGCCGCAGCTCGAGGTGGGGCCTGACGCCTGCGGGTTGATGCCGCCGGTCAGGGCGCTGGTTACAGCCGCGTAGCTTGTGCCGCCGTTAGTCGAGCGCACCACTTCGATGCTGATCGGGCCGTTGGGATAGGGATTCCAGCGCACCCAGGAGACATAGACATCGCCGTTGGGCGCCACGGTTGGCCAGGCGCCTTGCACATCCGCGCCCGACGCGCTCAAAGCCACGGGCGATGACCAGGTCGCGCCCGCGTTGGAGGAGTAGATCCCACGAATCCGACCGTCGCTGAAGTCGGTCCAGGCCATGTACAGGCGGCCGTAGTAGGGGCTGGCCGCGTTGTTGTCCACCGCCATCAGCTCCTTGTCATCGTTGGCGCCCGAATGCGCCATACCGACCCAGGTCAGTGTGGCGCAGTCATCGGTGGACTTCCACAAGCCCAGGCCGTTGGCATGCAGCGAGGTCAGATAGAAGAGGCCGTCGGACTTGCGCCAGACCACGCTCGGATCGCCGTACGCCAGGCCGCCAGCGCCGGTTGGCACCGCGCCGTTGTCGGTGAAGCTGACGCCGCCGTTCGTCGAGCGGCTGAAGCCGGTGTAGCCGATGCCCTGCACCACACCGCTGTAGGAGTCGTTGTAGGCCGAACAGATCGTGCCGGTCGTTTCGTTGCGGGCGATGCTGGTCTCGCTCTGGGTGTGCGAGGCGCCGCCCGGATCGAGCGTTGGATCGTTGACCAGGACATCGGCGCCCAGGGAGGGAACGCCGGGCTGACCGGCCGAGGCATCCTCGGACTTGACCTGGCCCAGTTCCCCCGCGCGACCGCAGGCGATGAGCAGTTGGGTCTCGAACATGCCGGACATCAGGCCGCGCGCGGTGTGATCATCCAACAATGAGCACGGCGCGTTGGGGGTTTTGGTGGTGGAGAGGGTTGATGGAGCCGGCGCGGGCTGCCGGCCGGCTGCCGGCTGGGTGGCGGTGGCTGCCAGCGGCACACACAGCAGCGCCACTACAGCGAGCACATACAACAAACGGAGCGATTTCACAGTGCAGGTCCTCCTACGAGAGAGATGGGTGAAACGAACCGAACCAGAAATGCTTCAACGCGGCGGCGCCGCGAGGCCTGGGTTCAAAAGCAATGGTTTGCCTCGATCCTGGCGCGGGCGTGAGCGTTATTTGGCAAGCGCGCGGCGGTGATGCAAGGGCCGCGCTTGCCCCAAACTACCTTCATGGGCCTGACGCCGGCGGGAAGTGATCGGCATCGTCAAGGAATGATTAACTACTCAGGCGTCGGTTTGCGCCAACGAATCCTCGATCGTCAGCGTGACCTGGCTTGTTTCGCGCAGCCACAGGCCGATGGTGATGCTGTGCGGCCCTGGTTTGAGTTCGGCTCCCATGCCCACCAGGGTTAGTTCCATCTTCAAGGGCCAGTCGAAGGGATGCTCCGGCGAGACGTTGGCGGCCGGACGCAGACTCTTACGGGTCTGCAAGAGCAAATCGTCGCCGGCATACAGACGGCCATCCACAATGAGGGGACCAATACCGAGCAGCGTGCCGGGCGCCAGGCGGTTGCTCAGCCGCAGCTCGAAACCCCCGCGGCGATTGCGCAGACTGCCTTCGACATAGAAACGACGCAACAACGCAGACGGCACCGGCATTGGTTCCCTCTCGCTTTCACTCGCTTTGTGCTCAGATGACGGCGCCGCCGTCCACGTGCAGGACATGGCCAGTGATGTAGGCGGCTTCGTCGGACGCCAGGAAAACGTAGGCGTTGGCGATGTCCTCTGGCCGGCCAAGACGGCGCAGCGCGATTTTCATTTTTAGGTCTTCCATCACCTTGTCGGGGATGCCGGCCAGCATCTCTGTGCTGATGAAGCCCGGCGCCACCGCGTTCACCCGCACCCCCTTGGGGCCAAGCTCACGCGCCCACACTTTGGTCATGCCGATGACGCCCGCCTTGCTCGCCACGTAGTTGGTCTGGCCGTAGTTGCCATACACGCCCACCACCGACGAGGCGTTGATGATCGCGCCGCTGCCCTGCGCCGCCATCAGCGCCGCCACGGCCTGCGTGCAATTGAACACCCCTTTGAGATTGACGTTGATGACGAAATCGAAGTCCTGTTCGGTCATCTTGAACAGGTTGCGATCCCGCAGGACGCCGGCGTTGTTGACCAACACATCAATGCGGCCAAACTGCGCCAACGTCGCGCTGACCAGCGCATCCACGCTGGCGCGCTCGGTGACATTGACCTGAACGAAAATTGCGCGGCCGCCGCTGGCGCGAATGTCGGCCGCGGTCTGTTCGCCGCCGGTCACATCCAGATCACACACCACCACCTGCGCGCCCTGGCCGGCGAAGGCCAGGGCCGTGGCGCGACCAATGCCGCGAGCTGAGCCGGTGATGATGGCAACTTTATCCTGTAAACGCATTGGGTCTCCTTTGCTCCCCGCTGTTTCGTTGAACCAGATCGAAAGCTCAGTCCACCAATTCCAGGCTGAGCGCCACCGCTTCGCCGCCGCCCAGGCAGAGGGACGCCAACCCGGTTCGTTTACCCTGCTGCTGCAGGGCATGGATGAGCGTCACCACCACGCGTGCGCCGCTGCAGCCGATCGGATGGCCCAGGGCAATCGCGCCGCCGTTGACGTTGACGCGTTCCCAATCCCAGCCCAATGCGTGTCCATCGGCCAGAACCTGCGCAGCAAAGGCCTCGTTGACCTCGATCAGGTCGTAGTCGGCCACCGTGGTGTTCGTTCGTTCGAGCAGCCGGCGCACCGCGTAGATGGGCGCCGTGAAAATTGCCAACGGCGCGACCGCGGCCTGCGCGTAACCGGTGATGCGCGCTAGCGGCTTGATGCCCAGTTCGGCCACACGGGCGCCGCTCATTGCCACCACCGCGGCCGCGCCATCGCTCAGCCCAGGCGCATTGCCCGCCGTCACCGTGCCCCCTTCCACGAAGGCCGCACGCAGGCGCGCCAGGGATTCCAGGCTGGTGTCACGCCGGGGCGCCTCATCGGCCTCGAACAACAGCGGCGGCCCCTTGCGCTGCGGAATCTGCACCGGCGTAATCTCCGCCCGAAAACGGCCGCCATCCTGTGCGGCCAGCGCTTTCTGATGGCTGGCCAGGGAGAACTCGTCCTGTTCTGTGCGGCTGATCTTGTACTCACGCGCCACCCATTCGGCCGAATTGCCCATGTGGTGATGCTCGAACGCGCACCAGAGACCGTCATGCACCACGGCATCTATCATCTCGGCATGGCCCAAGCGGTAGCCGCTGCGCGCCTGGGTCAGCAGATACGGCGCCATGTCCATGCTCTCCATGCCGCCGCACACGTAGAGATGCCCGTCGCCGGCGCGGATGGCGCTGGCTGCCATCATGATGGCCTTGAGGCCGGAACCGCACACCTTGTTGATAGTCGTCGCGCTGACGGTTGCGGGTAATCCCCCCAGGATGGCCGCCTGCCGCGCCGGCGCCAGTCCCCCGCCCGCCAGCACCACATTGCCCAAAAGCACTTAATCCACCAGGGCCGGGTCAAAGCCCCCCC
>JAYRVL010000525.1:0-8515 GCA_041918575.1 Anaerolineae bacterium
GCCGGGCAGGAGGCGCTGGCCGCGCTCCTGGCCGCGGTCAATCGCCGGGCCTGGGCGCGCTTTCTCTTCACCGAGCTGCGGCATCAGATCACCGCGGCCGCCTGGCAGCCGCGGTTGGAGGCGGCCGGGTTCCGCTGGGAGCCGCACCTGAACTACCTGATTGACCTGCGGCAGCCGGAAGAGGCGCTGTGGAACGGGCTGAGCAGCAGCGCGCGGCGCAATGTGCGCACCGCGCAGAAAAAGGGGGTCAGCGCGCTGACCGTCAGCGACCAGGCGGGCGTCGGAACCTTCTACGATCTGCTGCGCAAGGTGTACACCCATGCCGGCGTGCATCTGACCGATATCTCGCTCTTCCGACGGGCCTTCGAGGCGCTCGGCTCGTTGGGCCAGTTTCAGATCGTGCTGGCGATGGCTGACGGCGTCGCCATCGGCGGGCGGGCATCATTGCTTTACAAAGACCGTCTGCTCGATTGGTATGCCGGCGCCGACCGGGAGGCGGCGCGCCTCTACCCGAACGATTTTTTGGTCTGGCATCTTCTGCAATGGGGTCACGCGCAGGGGTTCAGCGTTTTTGATTTTGGCGGCGCGGGCCATCCCGACAGACCCTACGGCGTGCGCGATTTCAAGGAACGCTTTGGCGGCCAGTTGGTGAACTTTGGGCGCAGCGTCAAGATTCATGCGCCCTGGTACGGCTTGGCGGTGAGGGTTTACGAGTTCTATCGGAAACGGATGATGCGGGTATGAAAACAGATCGAGGTCAGGAGGCGCCTTTGCCGGCGCCGTTCGTCCAAGTCACGGCGCAGGTGTCGCCGCAGGCGGTGCTCGGCGCGGGCACGCGAGTGTGGAACTGGGTGCAGATTCGCGAAGGGGCGCGGCTGGGCGAGCAGTGCATCATCTCCAAAGGGGTTTACATTGATTACGGCGTGCAGATCGGCAACCGGGTGAAGATTCAGAACCATGTGTCGGTTTATCATGGCGTCACCCTGGAAGATGGCGTGTTTGTAGGGCCGCACGTCTGTTTCACCAACGATCGCCTGCCGCGCGCCATCAACGCGGACGAGACGCTCAAAGCGGACAGTGATTGGGCGGTGACGCCCACCCTGGTGCGCAGCGGGGCTTCGCTGGGCGCCAACAGCGTCATTTTGCCTGGCGTGACGATTGGGCGCTGGGCGTTGGTGGGCGCGGGCGCGGTTGTCACCGCCGATGTGCCCGACCATGGACTGGTCATGGGCAACCCGGCGCGGCTGGTGGGCTACGTTTGCCGCTGCGCCAACCGGCTGACCGTGATCGCAACGACGGGGACCTGTGCGGCCTGCGGCCTGAAGATCGAACTGGCAGATTCGTAGGAGATTCTCAATGCTGAAAGTTGCAGTCGTCGGGGTTGGCGCCATGGGACGTAACCACGCGCGTATTTTTGCCGAGATGCCGCAGACGCGCCTGGCGGCCGTGGCTGACCTGGATACGGAGGCGGCCGGCCAGGTGGCGCGCACGTACAAAGCGGAGGCGTACGCGGACTTCGAGAAGATGTTGGCCGTTGAGCGGCCCGATGTGGTGTCGGTGGCGGCGCCGACGCGGCTCCATCGCCCGGTGGCGGTCGCGGCCCTGGCTGCGGGCAGTCATGTCTTTGTGGAAAAACCGCTGGCGCTGTCCGTCAGCGACGGGCAGATCATCCTGGATGCTGCGCAGCGCGCCCGGCGTAAGCTGGCCGTGGGGCATATCGAGCGCTTCAACCCGGCCGTGGTCGAGTTGAAGCGCCTGCTGGACGAAGGACAGCTCGGCCGCATCTTTCAACTGCGCTCGCGACGTGTCGGTCCTTTCCCGCCGCGCGTCGAGGATGTGGGGGTGGTGTTCGACCTGGCGACCCATGAGGTCAACATCCTGGAATACCTGACCCAGGCGCGCATCACATCGCTGTACGCGGAGACGCAGCGCGAGATTCACGCCGCGCATGAGGATCTGCTGTCCGGCGTGCTGAAGTTTAGCAGCGGCGCGGTTGGGGTGTTGGACATCAACTGGCTGACGCCCAAGAAGTTCCGGGAGCTGACCATCATCGGCGAGCGAGGCATGTTTGTCGTCAACTATCTGACACAGGACCTGCAGTTCTTCGAGAACAGCAGCGCCAGCAACGGCCAATGGGAAGGCCTGACCGCGTTGATGGGCGTCAGTGAGGGCCGAGTGGTGAAATACGAATTGAAGCGCAAGGAGCCATTACGCGCGGAGTTGGAATCGTTCATCATCGCCGTGATGGCGGATCAAGCGCCGTTGGTGGACGGCGCTGAGGGCTTACGCGCGGTGCTGCTGGCCGAGAAAATTGTCGAGTCAGGCCGCACCCATCAGATCATCCGGTTGGGATGACAGTAACAAAAAATCCACTTGACCGGATTTTGATTTTGCCAAAGAGCGACGCGTGGGAAGGCTGCTTTTTTCACCGAACTGGCCTCTTGGTGAAAATAATGTCATCTTTCCCCAGTCTGTTGTTCATCTGAATCTCATCTGTTCGATATACGCTTACAGCAGGCAAAGAAGTCTCTAGCAGTAAAACTTGCATGCCAACCTGGAGTCAGAAAAACGCTTGTCTTCCGCCCAAATAGATCATGAATACCACCCAGACTGGCTCAACACCGTCGCCCTGGGACAATACCTGGATACGGTAGAACGTCAGTTTGTCCTGTCAACCCTGGCGCGTGATCCCTCCGTGCATCGTCTCGTAGATTTGTCGGGCGGGTCAGGGCGCATCGCCATCCCCCTGGCGCAGCACGGATTCGATGTGACGGTGACTGATGTCTCGATCATCCCGCTGCGCCGCTTACGGCAGAAAGACCGCTCGATTCGGGCGGAACTGGTGGACCCCGCCGCGTCCATGCTTCCCCTGGCCGACGCCAGTGTTGACGCCGCGCTGTGCATCCAGGTTCCGTTCTACGTGGAGGATGGTCGCAATTGGTTCTTTCGTGAAGTTCACCGGATTATTCGCCCTGGAGGCTGGCTGATCGTCACCTCCACGAATCGGTCATCGTACAAAGGTTGGCTCCGGCGTCTGTTACTCGTTCTAGGGCGCATGGAGCCGCAGTCGTGGCACCGCTTCGAATATGTCTCGACGCCGATTGACCTGGAAAAGCGGCTGCACACGGCGGGCTTTACCGTTGAGCGCCATCTCGGTTACAACTGGGCGCCAACGCTGCGGTTCTCGGATACCGGGCTGCTGCCGGTGTACACCGCTGCCGAAAAATTCATGGGCCTGGATCGCCTACCGGCGTTCAGTCCCTGGGTCATTACCAGTGCAAGACGCACGCCGCTCGCCGCCTGACCGCCCACCGGCGCGAACGAGAAATTTATTCGCAAAAGTTGATGGACGGTATGTTTGACTTGAAAAGATCGTCGTTACTGACCGCTGGCTGCCGTTCCCCCAAGCTGCACGCGGGAGCAATTCGACTCATGACACAGCGTAGATGGATTCAGTGGGCTTTGATCCTGACTTGCCTGGTCGCACTCCTGCTGGCCCCGGCAGCGGGCGCCGCCCCTGTCACCGAAGATGCGCCCGGCTCTACGACCGCGCCCGCATCACTGGCGCCGGCTGCGCCTGGCCTCCCTGCCACGCGCCCCGGCATCTACTTCAAGGACGATACATCGTTTTGGTACGGCACAGCCGATACCAACCGTTACCATATTGACGGCACGGTGATGAACTGGTCGTGGGCCTACCTGGAATCTGGTTATGGCAGCTATCGTCCCGACCGGGTTAACTGGCTTTTGAGCCAGTCGGCCGCCAAGGGCAAGAAGGGCGCTTTTGCCATCAGCCCTTACGGCGGTGGACGTTCGTACGAAACGGGCGTGCGTGACCTGCCGCCCTACATGTGGGACACAGCGAGCTATCCGGTGTCGGAGGTGGATCAGTACACGTTCGAGATCTGTAAGTTCTCCGGCCCGGCCTGCGCGGACCCGGGCGCAGATCACCGGCGCCTGCCTATGTATTGGCGTCCGGCCTTTATCGAACGCTACCGGGCGCTGGCGGACTACTACGGCGATCGTTACATGACCGATACGCGGCTCGAGTTCATCGCCATGGGCTTTGGCACCTACGGTGAGGGGCACATGGTCAACTCCAGCGAAGACAAATACATCATGGAACTGGCGATGCATGCGGACGGCATCACCAACTACGTCGAGACGTGGCGCGAATACACCGGAGAGGTGGTGGACGCCTTCTACGATGCCTTCAGCATGTACGATGCCAACCTGGGCCGCCAGGTGCTGAAGAAGCAGCTGCTCGTGCAGATCGCGTCCTTCACCTACCAGGTCAGCGAGCGCCGCGACATGGGCGATTACGCGGCCAGCCTGGGCATCGGCATCTCGCTCAACGGCCTGACGCCTGATTTCAACTTCGCCGAAGTCGGCGACGGCCTCTCGGGCTGTCAGAACTGCGGTATGTACGACGTGCTCAATTTGCACTACAACCAGGTACCCACGGTGTTCGAGACTTATTGGTACATGCTGCAAAGCACCCGGTCGCTCTATTGGGGATTGGCCAGCGGACTGGACAAACACGCGTACTACCTGCGCCTGGATCAGTCGCTCTTCGTGAATGATGGTTCCAATCCGTACCCCGCGCCGCCTCCCAACAACGATCGCACCGACTACCTTAACATCATTCAGCGTTGGCGGCCCTATGTCGGCGCCAATCTGACCAATACGCCCAGCGTGTGGGTGATGATGCGCGACCATCGCAACCCCATCTACTACGACTACGCGTTCGAGGAATCGTCGTTCTTCCCGCAGTTGGGCAATTTCGAATTCTGGCTCTATCAGAACGACAATGTCCTCGGCGGCCGCACCGTGCCGGAATCGAACGATCCTTACATCAGTCCGGATCCGGCCGTCAACCCGGCTGCCGGCTGGTCCACGAACTGCGGCGGCATCCCTTGTTTTTCCACCGCGTATGTCTACGGCCTGGGCAACTGCGGCGCTCCGGCCGGGGCTGGTCCTGCCTACTGCAACACCAACGCCTACAACCCCAATCTGCCCAGCGGCCTGGAAGGCTGGGTGACGCGGCGCACCGATCAGGAGTCCAACAACCCTTATATGTGGTTCCGCGTGCATCCCGACTACATCACGGTCGGCAAGAACACGGTGGACATCAAGGTGACATACGCGGACATCGGCGCCGATACCTGGTCGTTGGAGTACGAAGCCATTGGCGGCGTCATGCGGCCGGCCACCCCAAGCGGCGCCAACACCCCTTACGTCACCAAGACCAACAGCCGCACCTGGAAGACGGCCACGTTCCACATCACCGACGCGCGCATGGGCAAGGGCCTGCGCGCCGATGATGGCAGCCTGGCCGAGAGCGACTTCCGCCTGAACTCCCGCGGCGACGGCAACGACTGGGTTCACCTGGTGGATGTCAAACTGCTGCAGCATGAGATTGAGCCGACCCCTTCGCCCACCCCCACGGCCACACGCACGCCGACCGTCACCCCCACCTTGACGGCAACGCCGACGCGGACCCCCACTCCTACCCCCACACCGACCAAAACCCCCACGCCAACGATTACGCCCACCGCGACCCCCAGCGTCGGCTCGATCCAGGGTACGGTGTTCGAAGACTTGAACCAGAACTGGGTGCTCGATTCAGGAGAGCAATCGTTGACCGGCGCCATCATCACGCTGCGGCGGGGCAACACCGACGTGGGGCAGGTCACTACCGGCGCCAATGGGGCCTTTTCATTCACTGCCTTGACGCCCGGCCAATACCAGGTGGTCGAGACCGACCCCGTGGGCTACACCTCCACCAGCCCCAACAGTTGGCTGCTGGTGGTGCAGGCGGGGTCGCTGCTCACGCAGAACTTTGGCGATATCCCCAAGGCTCATCTGCAGGGCCTGGTGTTCCTGGACATCAACCACAACGGTCAGCCAAACGCCGGTGAACCGGGGCTGCAAAACGCCAACATCCGGCTCTATCGGGACGCCAACGCAAACGGTCAGCTCGACGCTGCTGACGTTGAACTGGCGGCCGCAGCCAGCAACAGCAGCGGTCAATATCAATTCATGTCACTCGATCCCGGCGCTTACCTGGTGCAGGAAGCCATCGTGCCGGGCGGCTATGCGGTGATCGGTAATGCGGTCAACGCGTTCAACATCGCGAATACAGAAACAGTCACGGTCCATTTTGCTCATGAGCGTTTCTTGCAGTGGTATTTCCCGAGCATAAGCCGCTGAGCATGGCAGGGGCAGACTGGCGCATAAGAGGCCGACAGCCCTGGCCCGAACTCGTGATCGTTGCCGCTGCCCTGGGCATGTGGGTGATGGTGGTTATCACCGGAACGTACAGCGCCGCGGGCGCATCTTCGGCCGAGCGTTTGCTCACCCCCGTGCCAACGGTGGATGTTCGCCAGGCGGCCGACGTCTACTGCGGAAGCAGCCTGGCAGGCGATACCCGCGGCCAGCCGTCCAACGTGGCGAGTTACGCCTGTCGCAGCGACTGGCAAGAGAGCGGCCCGGAAGCGGTCTTTATGTTCCACTTCCTGGAGTCGCAACCGGTTACGATCAGCCTGGCGTCACTGGCGCCGTCCGTTGACCTGGATCTCTTCCTCCTGGCGACGACCGACCCGGCTACGTGCCTGGCGGCTGGCGACAACAGTCTGCAACTGCCAAACCTGCCGGCCGGACAGGATTATTTGCTGGTGGTAGATGGGTACCAGGACAGCGCCGGCGAGTTCAACCTGGCGATTCAATGCCCGTTCGGCCCGCAGGCCACCGCCACCCCCACGCCGACCGGCACGCCGACGCCAACCGCCACCGCCACCCCCACGGCCACCGCCACGCCGACCCCGACCAGAACCCCCACGCCGACGCCTGGCCCGCAGCGCCTCCCCCTGGTAGGATGGCGTATGGCGCCAACGCCAACGCCGCCGGCGCAGACGCTGGTGCTGCAAATGGGACTGAACGGGTTTGGCGATCAGCAGGATACGACGCTGGACAGTTGGAATCCGACCACCGCGCAGGGCAGCGCCGCCATGCTGTTGGCGCGCTGGAACCGGAGCGCCCAGGCGGACGAAAAGACGCCGATCCTGCGCTTTGGCCTGGCGCCCCTACCGACCACGGCCCAGGTTGTGTCGGCCAGCCTGGCGGTTTACGTGGTGGAGCGCAGCCTGCCAACCGACCTGGTCTTGCAGGTCTACGGCTTGCAGCGGACCTGGTCGGAAACGACAGCGACCTGGGAACAGGCCACCACTACCGCCCGCTGGGCCGTACCGGGCGCCAATGGGCCAGGACAGGATCGTGACTATGGCCCGGCCGCCGCAACGCCCATAGATGCGGTCGGGCGCTGGTATTCTGTAGATGTGACGCATCTACTGCGGCGCTGGCAGGTCAATCGTCAGACCAACTTTGGCCTGGCCTTGAAGGCCAATGCGGGCAGCGAAAATGCGAATGTGGAGTTTGCACTGGCAAGCGCCCAATTTACGGAGGCCGCGCAGCGGCCCAAATTGACGATCGTCTATTGGGCGCCGTCGTTCTAAAGTGTTCACAAGGAGGGGTATTCCATGATCGGGGGAGGCATTCGAAGAAGGGGGAGTCAACGCGTCGGTTGGCTGGAACTGCTTGATCTGACAGATGATGAGCAGGCGGCGCAGCGGAGACGCGTGCAGAGAATGATGAATGTGCAAGTTTATCTGACGATCAAGCGCACCTTTGATTTTATCGTGGCGCTGCTCTTATTGATCTTGCTGTCGCCGCTGTTTCTCATCATTGCGCTTGCCATCAAGCTGGATTCGCCGGGGCCGGTGATTTTTGTTAGCCCGCGCGCCGGCAAGAACGGCAAACCGTTTCCTTTCTTCAAGTTTCGCTCGATGTATTATGGCGTCAATCACCTGGCCGCCCACCAGGAGTTTGTCAAGCAGTACCTGAACGGCAACAACGAGAGCGGCGCCAGCGATCATCGCGGCCAGCACATCTTCAAACCGGCCGTCATCAAACAAGGCGTCACGCCGGTTGGTCGCATTCTGCGCAAGACCAGCCTGGACGAGCTCCCGCAGCTCATCAACGTTCTGCGCGGCGAGATGTCCCTGGTAGGGCCACGACCACCCATGCCCTACGAATTGGCCTACTACAAGGAATGGCACATGCGCCGCCTGGATGTGACGCCTGGGCTGACCAGTCTGGCCCAGATCAACGGCCGCAGCAGCCTGCCCTTCGATCGCAGCGCCGGCCTGGACATCGAATACATCGAGAACCGCACCTTCTGGCTTGATCTGCGCATTCTCATGGCAACCGTTCCGGTCATCCTGACCATGCGGGACGCCGGCTAGTGGCCCACTTGGCATGCTTATAGCCATTACCTGAGCGTAAACAATGGCTATGTTCATGTCAAACGGCCCACTAGTAGTGGGCGGCGCCAGTTGTCAAACAGTTCGTAGTGACGGCTTATGTCGTTTTTGCGGTCACTGAGCGACTGAAGTCGTCACTACGAACCAGCGGATTACTTACACCCACCTGCTGACCGGCTGAAGCCTCGATTCCA
>JAYRVL010000526.1:0-8484 GCA_041918575.1 Anaerolineae bacterium
CCGTGGTGGATTGAAACCAGTAGCTGGCGCTGAGCACGCTGCGATGGTCGCCATCGCCCAGGGCCACGAAGCGCAGGGGGAAGTCGCTGCCCACCAGGTGCGTGCGCGAATCGTCCAGCGACAGGCCGTAGACCTCGAAGCAGCGCTCCGGCTGGTGATGGGCGCGCCAGGTGCGGCTGGTGACGATGATGAAGGAGCCGCGCAGGCCGCGCCAATCGAAGCGCCAGCGTTCGGCTGCCTCGGCGCCATCGCGCATGAGCCAGTCCCGCTCTGCGGCGGTCAACGGCAGGGGTTGGGTGGACAGTTCCGCAGGGAACTGCCAGTGGGTGATGGCGGCGCCGGCGCTGTCCGCGGGCCGCGGGGTGTAGAGCCAGGTCAGGGCCGCGACCGCGATGATGAGCGCGGGCGTCAGCCAGGCGGGCTGCAACCCAGGCGTCGTATGCGCCGGCGCGTGCTCGCCCGGAGTGGTCGCGTGTGCAACCCAGCGATCGAGCAGGGCCACGGCTGCGGCGCAGGCAGCCACGAAGCCGAGCACGCCCAGCGGCAGGTGCAGCATCTCGGCCAGCAGCGGCCAGCCGGCCACCGGGCCAACGACAACCAGGACGGCGACGCGGGCCAGGTTGGCGGCGAACAGCAGCATGCCAAACACGCCGGCCACCAGCAGCCAGCGCAGGTTGATCGGCTTGTGACGAATCCAGGTGGCGGCCAGGAGGAACATCATGCCCGACCACAGGCTCTTGACACCGCTGCACGGGATGTCAACCTGCGAAATGCCGTTCTCGAAGACGAGGATGGTGTCAACGCCCACGGTGTGAACGCCAACCGCGGCCAGCCCGTCACGCACGATGGCGGCGGTGACGATGCGCATGGGGTAGCCGATGAAGGTCTGCAGATGATCGCCAAAGGGGAGCACGCCGATGAGCAGGAGGGCGACGGGCAGGCTGCGGCGCCAGGCCGGCAGCGGCATCCACAGGCCGAACAGGCCGTAGGTGGCAAGACCGGCCAGGACGGCGGAGAAGCTGTTGACATCGAGGAAGCGTTCGACGATCAGGAAGCCGAGGCTGGCGCCGAGCGCGAGAAGCAGGGGCGGCCAGTGCAGCCGCGGCGACGCGTCCAGGCGCAGACGCAGCGGACGACCGACCATCTGCTGCACGGCCAGGACAAGGATGCCGATCAGCATGATCTGGTTGGTGTGGTAGTGCTCGTGGCTGAGGATCATGAGCAGGTAGTCGCCCACGGGACGAAAGAGCGCCAGCCAGAGGCCAGCCAACGCGAGATGCGCGCCCACTCGGAGCCAGTTGATCTCGGCAAGGCGCCAGGGGTGTGTGTCGGCGGTGCGAAGCATGGGTTAGTCCTTGGGGGAGAGATTGGAGATCGGAGATCAGAGATCGGAGATCAGAGATCGGAGATCAGAGATCGGAGATCGGAGATCGGAGATCGGAGATCAGAGATCGGAGATCAGAGATCGGAGATCGGAGATCGGAGATCAGAGATCGGAGATCGGAGATCAGAGAGGGGGGATTTGTAGGGGAAGGGGGGTGATGCCGGTGGGGGGAACACGCGGGGGAGCGTGGTGAAACAGGTGCGGGTGAGGAGAGTATCGCGCGGGGGCGATGTGAGGACAACGGGCGGGACGACAGGAAGGAGTTGCCAGTTTTGGCAGGATGGAAGTCCAACCCGAACAGATTGGACCTAAATGTCTCACACCAAGACACGAAGGACGCCAAGGACAGAGAAATTCTTTGTGTCTTTGTGTCTTTGTGTGAGGCTCTCTGATGTCTCACACAAAGACACTAATTACGCCAAGGACAGAAAAAAGTCTTTGTGTCTTGGCGTCTTTGTGTGAGGACTTCTCGCTGGTCAAGCGGTTATAGATGTTCAGATAATCTTCTGGACTCGAGGCTTTAGCCGGTGGCTCTCGTAGCCCAGAATAACCGGCTGAAGCCTCGAGTCCGGATCGTGAACCCCAAATCTTTATCTGACAAACTATAGCTTGTGATTGACAGCCCAAACGACGGCTTCGGCGCGGGTGTGCGCGCCGATCTTGTCGTAGATGTTGCGCAGGTGGAAGCGCACGGTGCGTTCGCTGATGTGCAGATGGCCGGCGATGCGTTGATTGTCCCAGCCGCGGCCGAGCAGGCGCAGCACGTCGCGCTCACGCTCGGTCAGTTCGGCGGCCTGCGGCGGCTGCACGGCCCAGGCGGCCAGTTTGGAGACGACGGCCGCGCTCCAGCGCCCTTCCCCGCGGGCCGCGGCGCGCACCGCCTCCACGATGCCCGCGGGCGCTTCATCCTTCAAGAGATAGCCGAGCGCGCCGGCCTGGATCATGCTTTGCACCACCTGGTCATCGCTGTACGCGCTCAACGCCAGGATGCGTACCGGCAGGCCCAGGCGGCGCACCTGGCCGGCCACCTCCATGCCGCTGACATCCGGCAGTTGACAGTCGAGCACAGCCACATCCGGCCGCAGGGACTGGATGCAGGCCAGGGCCTCGGCGCCGCTGCCCGCCTCCGCCACCACCTGGATGTCGGGCGCCTGCTCCAGCATGATGCGCAGCCCCATCCGCAGCGCCGGATGATCGTCAACCAACACGACACGAATCATTGGGTTTGTCATCGCTTGCTCATCCCAAAAATCTGGTAACTGTTCAGCGTCGAATTGCCTTGCAGCAGGGCGTCGAACTCGGCGGCGGCCGCGGCCAGTTGGCCCGATTGCCCGGCCAGGCTGAAGAGATCCCAGCGCGGGTCGCCAGAGCGGTCCTCGTCCAGGAACCAGCACAGCGCCTGCACCTGCGGCTCCCGGCTGATTTCCGCCAGCGCGGCCGTCAACCAGCCCGCCGGGTAATTTTGGGCCGGCGCCGCGCCCTCAGCGGCCACGAAGGTGTTGGCCGCGGTGATGTAAACCGGCAGCCCGGTCGTCGTCTGATAGGCGTTGATGATGTCCAGCCAGTCGCGATAGACGCGAAAACCGGCCTGTGCGCCGTTCCAATCGGCCCGACGCTGATCGGTGAACGGCTCGGCCGCGCCCAATTCGCCCACGCGACCCGCGACATGCAGGGCAAATCCGTCCGGCGCGGCCAGGGCATAGCCGGCCGCCAGTTTGGCCTGCGCGCCTGCGTCCAGCGCGGCCACCAGCGCATGCATGACGTTGAGCCAGGGCGCAGCCACAGCGCCGCGGCGGTCGCTGTCCTGGTCTGCGCTCCAGGGCCGCACCGGCCCCACCAGCACGCGCACCCCCGGCCGGCCGGCGCGGAAGATCTGCACGGCGTTGTCGGTCTGGTGTGGGTCTTCGCCAAAGCCGTTGAAGAGGCGCGCGACCCACGCGGGCGTGGTTGGGTGATCGCCGGCCTGCGCATTGCCGCCGGTCTCGTTGAAGCCGCTGCCCAGGAAAAAGCCGTAGACGTTGGCCAGCCGGGCATCGGCCGCCAGCCGCCGCAAGTAGTCCAGGTACTCGGCCAGGCCGGCCTGATCGCCGGTCGCGGGCAGGGTTTGCCCCTGATCGTAATCCACGCGCACCAGCACGCGCAGCCCGTTGGCCGCGGCCTGCTGCACGCGCCAGGCCAGGTCATCAATGCCCCAAAAGCGCTCCTCGGCCAGGCGGGCGTAGGTCAGCTCCACATCCCATCCGCTGCGGCCATGCCAGTCACGCGTGGGGCTTGCCGCCACTGCGCACAGCTTGCTCGCCCGCAGATCAGCCGCCGGCGCGGCCGCGGCCGGCTGCGCGCCCATCCTCAGCCGATCGCGCTCCTGGCAGCCGCGGTCGCAGTGGCTGTAGAAGACGATCTCCAGCGCCGCGTCCGCGGGCGCGGGGAAAACGAAGGCCCAGGTGAAACGGCCCAACCGGCCCTCGCCCCAGGGCTGCACCGAAACGGGCCGGCCGTTGACCGTCGCCAGCGTGTTGGGCCAGGCCGTCAGGTCGGTGATCTGCACGGTGATGGCTTCGCCGGGCCGCGGCGCAGACGGGTTGACGCGCCAGCGCGGCCACGGTTCATCCCAGGAGTCGCTTTGCGTGGAAACCGTCACCTGGCCGCGGATGGGAAGCAGCCAGTAGCCCGCGACCAGGGCCAGCAGCGCCAGCGCCCAGCCCAGGCGCACGAGCCAGGTTCGTCGTTTGGCGTTCATGGCGACCCCTCCTCCTGGCTCATGGCGCGCAGCGTAAAGCTGGCGCAGGTGCCGGCGGCGTCCCCCTGCGTGCGACTTTCGATCTGCAGCGCGCTGCCATGGCGGCGCAAAATCTCTTCGACCAGGGCCAGTCCCAGGCCGCTGCCCGTTTGCGCGGACGCCTGACCGCGGTAGAAACGCCGCGTGACGAAGGGCAGATGTTGGGCCGGAATACCGGGGCCGGTGTCGCACACGGCGCAGGTCACGCCGGCTGGGGCGCGGCGCAGCGCCAGCGTCACTTTGTCCCCGGGCCGGCCAAACTTGAGCGCATTGTCGAGCAGATTGAGAAGAACGCGCAGCAGTTGATCGGTGTCGCCGGCCACGGCGGGCAAAGGCGTCTCCGCTGCGAGATCGAGGTGCATGGGCCGGGCCTCGGCCTGGGGCATCATCTGCTGCACGGCCGCTTCGGCCACGGTCAGCAGGTCAACCGGCCGCGGGGTAAACTCGCCGCCGGTTTCCAGACGGCCCAACTCCAGCATGCCGTTGACCAGCCGCGCCGCGCGCTGCGCCTCCTCACGCAGCAGGCGCAGCGATTCCTGCCGCGTCACCTCAGGCAGATTCGCCAGACCCTGCACCTCCACGTGCGTCAGGATGGTGGCCAGCGGCGTGCGCAGTTCGTGCGACAGGTCATTGAACAACTGGCGCGCGGCCTGATCGGCCCGCTGCTGCTCAGTGGCATCGAAGAGGAAGATCAACTGACCGCCCGCGCCGGCCGCGCCGGCCCACCAGCGCAGCAGACGGTTGGGCGGCAGCGGCATGATGCGGTAGCGGCCGGCGATGCCCGGCTGGCGCCGCGCCGCCTCCGCGTCGGCCAGGAGTTGATCGCTCCACGCCGCCTCCGGCAGCGCGCCCGGCCTCGAGGGCAGTTCCAGCAGGCGCTGCGCGGTCGGGTTAGCAAAGGGAATGGCGCCGTTTTCGCTCAGCCACAGCACGGCAAAGGGGGCCTCGTTCAGTGCAGACAGGTCCAACTCAGGTTGGCGCGGCGCGCGGCGCTGCCGATCGAACCAAACCGCAGCGCCAGCCGCCAACGCCAGGAGGAGAACGGCGGCAAAGAGCAGCGATTGCAGATCGAAGGTGATCACCTACAGGTACCCCACCGCCTTGAACCAGACCAGCGCATCGGCCAGCGTCTGCTCCAGGGGCCGCGGGGCCAGGCCCAGTTCGCGCACGGCTTTGGCATTGTCGAACGGCTGCCAGAGGCGCATGGTGCGCAGGTGTCCCAGCCCGCGGATAGGCAGGACCTGACCGACGAAGAGGATGGCATCGAGCAGTCGCGGGGGCAGTCGGAAGCGCGGGGGCGCCACCTGGGTCAGCCGCGCGATCAGCGTCAGGCCTTCGAGCAGGGTGACGTTGTGCCCGCCCAGCAGGTAGCGCTCGCCGGCGCGGCCCTGCTCGGCCGCGGCGAGGTGCGCCAGCGCCACATCACGGCTGTCCACGATGTTGAAGGTGGCGTCCACATAAACGGGAATGCGCCCTTTGGCCGCCATGAGCAGAATCTCACTGACGGAGAGATGCACATCGCCCGGCCCGAAGACCGCGGTGGGGCAGAGCGCCACCACCGGCAGACCCGATTGGAGCGCCTCGATCTCCATGGCCCATTTGGCTTCGTAGTAGGCCTCTCCCGCGGAACCGGGCGCGTAGGGATCGCGCTCATCGGCCAGGCGCCCCGGTTCACCGGGCGGGCCGAGGGTGGTGAACGAGCTGGTGTAGATCAGGCGGCCGGCGCCGGCCTCAGTGAACGCCTGCAGCACGCCGCGCATCTGGCCAACGGCCGCGCTGACCTCCTGCGCCAGGTTGGCCGCGCCGTGTGGATACGCGGCGGCCGCATGGAACACCACATCGCAGCCGGTCATGGCTGCGGTCAGGCTGGGGCGGTCGGCCAGGTCGCCGGTGCGCCAGTCAATCGGCGCATCGCCAATTGCGCCCACCGCCTGCGGTCGCCGACGCAAACCGCGCACCTGCCAGCCGCGCTCCGCCGCGGCTCGTGCAATTTGCCCACCGATAAAACCGGTGGCGCCGATTACCAGGCATGTTGTCATAGTTTGTGCCTGCCCGTGTTGAGAATTGAGTAAGAGACGCCTTTTTCATGAATCGGGTAATACAGCATTCTGAATTGCATGACAGAGCTGGAATGCGAAAGAAGCTAATCTTCACGTCGCCGAAATACTGTTGATGAAAGCCAATTTCAAGTATTCTAGCACGCTCAACATGTATCGAGAAATACCCATCCCCACTCCGAGAATTCCAACTCGGAATAGCTCATCTGCCTTTACATTTTCTTGAGTCGTATCTTCAAATCAGAAGGAGTTATCAAGAAGCGTGATGCTCAGCTCATCACTCATATCTCGCGAAGATACGCCGGTAATCTGCGCTGCGCGCCAGCAGCTCATCGTGCGTGCCCTGGTCCACCAGCTCGCCGCGGCGCAGCACCAGGATGCGGTCGGCCCAGCGAATCTGGCTCAGGCGGTGCGTGATGAGAAAGGTGGTGCGCTGGCGGCTGATGCGGCGCATGGCCTGCTGAATCTGATCCTCGGTCGCGCTGTCAATCGCGCTGGTGCTGTCATCCAGGATCAGGATGCGCGGGTTGGTCAGGAAGGCGCGGGCGATGGCGATGCGCTGGCGCTGGCCGCCAGACAGGGTGACGCCGCGCTCGCCCACTTCGGTGGCGTAACCCTGGCTGAAGCTCAGGATGAATTCGTGCGCCTGCGCCTCCCGCGCCGCTTCCTCGATGGCGGCCTGGCTGGCGTTAGCGACGCCAAACGCGATGTTCTCAGCCAGCGTGCGCGAGAAGAGGAAGATGTCCTGCTCGATGGTGGAGATCTGCGAGCGCAGGGCCTCCAAACTCCAATCGCGCACATCCACGCCATCCACCAGCACGCGGCCGCGGTCCGTGTCGAAGATCCGGTTGATCAGACGGGTCAGGGTCGTCTTGCCGGAGCCGGTTTGGCCGACGATGGCGACCGTCTCGCCCGGATGAGCCACGAAGCTGACGTTGGTCAGGACCGGCTGTCCGTCATAGCTGAAACTGACGTTCTCGAAGATCACCTCGCCGGCCATGGGCTGGGCCAGTCCGTCAACGTTTTCATCCAGGTCGGTTTCGGTGTTGATCATGTTCAGGATGCGCCGCGCGCTGGCGATGCCAAGCTGCACCAGGTTGAAGCTGAAGATGGAAATGAACGTGGGAAAGCGCAGCGTACTGAAAAGCCCGATGAAGCCAACCGCCTGCCCCAGGGTGATCGCGCCCGCCTGCCAAAGCAGCATCCCATGCAGAAAGGCCCCGGCCCACCCCAGGCTGAACATGAGCATGGGCAGATAGCGGGCCTGAATCTCTCCCTGCTTGATGAAATAGTCGCGGTAGACGGCCGCGTTGTGCGTGAATTTCTCCCATTCGAAGCGTTCCTGCACATTGGCCTTGACTACTTCGATGCCGGTGATGGCCTCGGTCAAGCCGGCGTTGAGCACGCCAAACTGATCGCGCATGGCCAGGCTGACCGGGCTGAGCCGCCGGTTGTAGTCATAGATCGTCAGCGCCAGCGCCGCCAGAAAAAGCAGGGGAACGAGCAGAAGTTCGACGCGCAGGCGGGCGATCAGCACGATGGGCACAAGCACGGCCATGGCCGAATCGGTCAGGAGCATGACGCCTGGGCTGAACATCAGGTTGAGCGTATGCACGTCATTGGTGGCGCGCGCCATGACGTCGCCGATGCGCTGCCGACCGTGGAAGGTCTGGCTCTTGCCCAACAGGCTGACATACAGTTCATCGCGCGCGTCGCGTTCCACCCGCTGCGCCAGGAATTCGACCGCGTAATTGCGCGCCATGCCGGTCAAGCCTTGACCGACCGCCGAGCCGGCGATTACCAGCGCCAATGAGGCGAGCGCCGACAGCGGCCAGTCCGGCGTGATAATCACATCGAAGCCGCGTCCCACATAGACCTGGATGTTGCTGTAGAAGAAGTTGTTCAACGCGGCCGCGGCAATGGCGAGCAGGGGGAAATGGATATAGCGCAGTTGGTGCGACATGATCCAACGCAGCGGCCCGCGACGGTTGAACTGGTATTCATGGTCGAGCTTGAACTCGCGTTTACTCATACTCTCTCCCTGGTTGGAGAGTATACCACAAGGCCCGCCCTGTCGGCAACCCCTGTCAGCAATAAAGCGGGGCGGGCGTCCAGCAATTCCAAACGTAACGTAACTGCTCAGGCGGCCCCCCTGCCCCCCCACCGTGGGGGGAAAAGCATTCGGCTCCCCCAGGATTGGGGGGCAGGGGCGCAGGAAAGCCAGGCAATTGCGACGCCGCCTGTGGTCGCCCGTAGGCCGATTGTAC
>JAYRVL010000527.1:0-3158 GCA_041918575.1 Anaerolineae bacterium
CGAATCTTCTCCACGAGCGCGGCGCGCTTCGGCGCATATTTCTTGCGCAGGGTCTCGGTCGCGTCGTCGCGCTGTTCATGCACCACCTGGCTCAGGCGCACGCGGAAGTCGCGCTCGCTTTCGCTGGCGTTGGAGATGGCGCCAGTGCCCGGGCTGCGGAATAACTCCAGCCGCCGCGTACTATAGACCCAATCTACGAAATCGCGACTCCACGCCTGGTAGCTCTTGGCGCGGCCGGCCGCGGCCGGCAGGTCTGCAAACTGACCGGGCTTGGATGGCTTCTTCTCCACGTCCTTCAGGCTCCACTCTGGCTCGACGCTCTCCTCCCAATTGACCGGCACCGCCGCATCGGCGATGGCGGTCATCACGGTGATGGTTTCGGCTGTGTCAATTTTGGCGCGTGCATCGGCATAGCGAACCTTGGCCGCGCCTACGAGCATGGGTTGATAGACCAGCATGCCGCCGCTGCCGCGCACGGGAATGAAGAACTGACTGACATCTGGTGGCAGGGTGGGTTGCAAGCCCGCGGCCGGGGCGCCTGGTGTGGCCCTGGCCGGCGCTTTGCCCAAGACAACCGGCGCGGCCGCTTCTTCTTCGGATGGAGACGCTGCTTCGTCTGCGTCCGCCATGGCCGGAGCGATCACTGGCGCGGGCCGGGTTGCCGGTGCAACCGTGAGAATGGGCTGCCGCGCCTTGTATGGATCCATCAGCACCTTGATTTGGCTGCGCGTTAGCGGGCCGCGCAGGTAGGACATGGCCCAGCGCGTGGTGAAGACTACCGGCTCGTCCTCGTGCGTGTTGTTCATCAGGAAGACGCGATTGCCCAGGCCGGAGATGATCTGCTCCATGCGGGAGCGATCGAAACTGGCGCCGGCCGCGGTGACCGCGCCCTCCAGCCCGTCCATGACGCGCGCCTTGTCGCGTTCGGTCTGCAGGCGGCCAATGAACCAGGTGCCGGTATTGCTCAGGCCCTTGTAATCCAGGTCAACCGGGTTCTGCGTGGCCAGGACGATGCCCACGCCAAACGCGCGCGCCTGCTTCAGCAGGGTCAACAGCGGCAGTTTGGAGGGCGGATTGGCGATGGGCGGGAAATAGCCAAAAATCTCATCCATGTAAACCAGCGCGCGCAGGCTGGTAGTGCCGGATTGGGTGCGCATCCATCCCAGGAACTGGTTGAGGAGCATGGAAACGAAAAACATGCGCTCCGCGTCGCCCAGGTGGGCAATCGAGAAGATGGCCACGCGTGGTTTGCCCTTGGGCGTGCGCAGGATTTGGCCGATGTCCAGGGGTACGCCTTCCATCCAGGTGGCAAAGCCGGGCGAGGCTACCAGGTTGTTCAGCGCCAGCACCAGGTTGAAACGATCCTTGGCCGGGTAGAAAGCCTCCAGGTCGAGTACACCGATGCGGGTCATCGGCGGCGACTGAATCGCCTGAATGAGTGAAGCCAGGTCGAGGTCGCGGCCCTCACGCCAGCTCTGACCGATGATCGTGGAGATCAGAATATGTTCGCGGCTGGTCAGAGGGTCGGCGCTGATGCCCACCATACCCATCAGGCTGGTCACGGTGGTGTTGATGCGCTCTTGCAGCAGTTCGCCATCGTCCAGAATCTCGAACGGCGGCGCTGCGAACGACTTGAGGATAGAAACCGGCACGCCGGCATTGCTGCCCGGCGTGTAGATGACAAACTCGGCCGCGTCGCGCAGGCGCTGAATACGAGCGCCGTCTTCGCCCCAATCGCTCAGGCCTTTCTTCCAGGCGGCGGCCTGTTGATTGGCGTAGTCCTCCGGCGTCAAGCCCTTCTTAGCCGCATCTTCCACGTTGATCCAGGGGAAGAAGTCCTCCCCGCGCAACTGCGGAAAGGTCAAGAACAGATTGCTCAGGTCACCCTTGGGGTCAATCAAAATCGAAGGGATGTTGTCCAGCGTGGCTTCTTCGATCAGGCTGATGCACAGGCCGGTCTTGCCCGAACCGGTCATGCCTACGCACACCGCATGCGTAACCAAGTCCCTGGAATCGTAGAGGATGAGGCTATCCTCCGCCGCTTTCCTGGTCAGGTCATACTCGCGTCCCAGGTAGAACACACCGAGTTTCTCGAAATCCTGCATAGCGCCATCTCCTTGTTACATGGGTTCAGGGGCGAACAATCACGTAGTCTATGTGACGAAGGTTAAGAGTCAGATGAAGTCTGCGCGTTCTCCAACTGCGCGGCGAGGCGGCG
Source organism: Anaerolineae bacterium (assembly GCA_041918575.1). GTDB lineage: Bacteria > Chloroflexota > Anaerolineae > SSC4 > Amarolineaceae > Amarolinea. The sequence continues at coordinate 2,219 of JAYRVL010000527.1, forward strand.
CATCCAGCCGACGAAGTTCCGTACGTCCGTATCGAAGGCGAGAGATACCGAAGGATAGTTGTCCACCAGGCGTTCCAGGCGTGCGGTGTCAAGCTCGAAGCCATACAGGTTGCGCACGATGTGGCGAAAGGCTAGATATTCCTGCAAGTGCTGCGCCGTTGTGGTTGAGAGAAGCGCAGGGCGGCCTTCACGCTCGGCGCTGAAACGCTCCAACAGGCGCCTGTGCCAGTCGAAACCGGTGGGGAGAGCGCCGTTCAACTCCGTGGCTACCATGCGCAAGATGCGCTCGCAGCCGGTGTAGAAGTTGTGCAGCTTGAGCGCCAGGTTTTCATAGAAGATGTGCGCGCGTGAAGGATCGCGCGTGATTTCGTCATGCACCTGCAAAACATCTTGCTCCAGGCGTCGCAGTTTGGACAATTCAGCTTCGATGTCTGCGGCCAATTCGTGCAGTTCACCTGCGCTCTTTTCTCTCATCAGATGTCCTCGCCTGTACTCAACACGCGTTCGCGGAAGCGAGGTTCCAAGTCTTCCAATGGTTTGATATCCACCCAGAAACGCGTCATGCTGTTTAGCTCGCCCAGGGCGCGGAAGAAGTCGGCGCGACTCAGTCCTTCTACGGCCAGGTCAATGTCGGACCCCTCCACGAAGCTGCCGCGCACCAGGGAGCCGAACAGGATCACGCGGCGTACACCGTACTGTTGACGTAGAAGATCGGCCAAACGGTCGGCCTCTGCGCGCGCCTGACGGGCCAGGCGCGCGTGATGGGCCGCCAACTGCTGCTGGCTGCGCCGCCAAAACGCTACATACCGCGCCATGTCGTCGGCAGGATAGGTTGATGTGTCCATGCCCCGGTTCCTCGTCGCAGTCATTTTAGCACAAGTGACGCGGATTGTCATCATGAACGGCCGTAACGCAGGAATTCCAAATGTGACCGGAATCG
>JAYRVL010000528.1:0-4254 GCA_041918575.1 Anaerolineae bacterium
CGGCTTTGCTCATGAGCGGCAGCGGCTCCGGCGGGCTGTTCGGGCTGAGCAAGGTGACGCGGTTGGTGTCCACACCAAAGCCGGCATCGCTGGCGGTCACATCGTTGGCGACGATCAGATCGAGTCCTTTGGCCGCCAGCTTGGCCTGGGCGTTGGCGTACAGGTTCTCGGTTTCGGCCGCAAAACCAACCGTGACCCGCGGCCGGCCGCTGAGGCTGCGCTGATCGGCGACGTGCGCCAGGATGTCAGGATTGCGCACCAGTTCGATGGTCAGACCGGCGTCGTCCGGCTGTTTCTTGATCTTTTGCGCGGCCATCACGGCCGGCCGGAAATCGGCCACGGCCGCAGCGCCGATCAGCACATCGGTCGCCGGCATCTGCGCCAATACGACATCGCACATCTGCTGCGCTGATTCGATCGCCATCGTTTGCACACCCCAAGGCGCGGCGACCGCCAGCGGACCATGAATCAACACCACGTCCGCGCCCAGGTCGAGCGCCGCTTGCGCCAGCGCCACGCCCATCTTGCCGCTGCTGCGATTGCCGATGAAACGCACCGGATCGAGCGCCTCGTGCGTGCCGCCCGCGGTGATGACCACGCGATGGCCGGCCAACGGCCCGCCCCGCCCCAACAGGTAGCGCGCGGCGCCCAGCAGGTCATCCGGCTCCGCCATACGGCCAACGCCGCTGGCGCCCGAAGCCAAATGGCCGCTGAGCGGGCCGACGATGAACGCGCCGCGCCGGCGCAGCGTCTCCAGGTTGGCCTGCGTGGCCGGGTGCTGCCACATGTGCTCCTCCATCGCCGGCGCCAGCAGCAGCGGCGCCGTGCAGGCCAGGGCGGTGACGGTGAGCAGATCATCGGCCAGTCCAAGCGCCAGGCGGGCCAGTGTATGTGCGGTGAGCGGCGCCACGATGAGCAGATCTGCGCCTTTGGCCAGATTGACGTGCGCAATACGACCGTCGGGCAACGAGCCGAACACGTCATCATGCACCGGCCGGCCGCTGACGCCCTGAAACGTCAACGGCGTGACGAAGCGCTCCGCGCCCGGCGTCATGATGACATCCACCAGCGCGCCGGCCTGCGTCAACCGGCTGGCAAGGAAAGCCGCCTTGTATGCGGCAATGCCGCCCGTCACACCCAACAAAATCCGTTTATCCTCGATCACGCGGTCACCCCCTTACCCACCGGCAAAACCCCGGCGACATGGCTCCCGATGCAACTGCTCGCCTGCTGGAATTATAACACAGCGCCAGCGCGTCGCCCGCATTCGATCGGACTGAGCGCCAGGAATTCCAAATGTGACCGGAATCGAGGCTTTAGTTGGCAGATCATTTGCCCGCATGATATAATGCCTACCCAACATCATGCAACTGTTTGCCGAAAGATGCAGCGAATGACACAACCCCTTGACACAACCAAAGAAGACGTCTGGCCGGGCTATCAGGCGGCTCGCAGCGCGGCGGCCCTCCTGGAACGGCCGGAGATGGGCGCGCTGCGCCTGGCCGGCGCGACGCGGAACGATTTTGTGCAGCGCCAAACGACCAACGATGTCAAGAACCTGGCCGCGGGGCAGGCGGCGATCACGGCGCTAACCAATCCCCAGGCGCGCATCCTCGATACGTGGACAGTGCTGGCGCGGCCCGACGATTTCATCATCCTCAACGGCCCGCCCCTGCGCGAACGCCTGGTACGTCATCTGAACGGCCTGATCTTCTTCATGGACCAGGTCACGATCACCGATCTCAACCCCACGACGCGCCAGCTTGACCTGCTCGGCCCGCGCGCGCCTGCCTGCCTGGCGGTCGCGGGCGGTCAGTCCGACCTTGCCAACCTGCCGGTCTTCGCCTGGCGCGAGATCGGCCTGGCCGGACACCCGGTCAGCGTGGTGCGCCTGCCGGGGCCGTTCGCCGACGCCTGGCGTATCCTGGCGCCGGCTGCCGGCTGGGACGAGGTACGGGCCGCGCTCACCGCTGCCGGCGCCTGTCCCATTGGCCCGGAGACGTACCACCTGCTGCGCGTCGAAGCTGGCCTGCCCGCGCCTGGCGTTGAGCTGACCGACGCGGCGACGCCGCTCGAAGCCGGCCTGCTGGCGTACATCAGCCAGACCAAAGGCTGTTACACCGGGCAGGAGATCATCGCCCGCCAGCTCACCTATGACAAGGTGACACGCCAGTTGGTTGGCCTGCTGCTGACGACGACCGCCGCGCCGGGCGCCGCCATCGAGTTCGAAGGACGCAGCGTTGGCGTTGTCACCAGCGGCGTCTTCTCTCCCACCCTGGCGCGGCCCATCGCGTTGGCCTTCATCCGGCGCGCTCATGCCGGCGCCGGAACCACCGTCATGGTGCGCAGCGGCGACGAGATTGCGGAGGGGCAGGTGGTTGACTTGCCGTTCATCCGCCCATGAGCGACCGCTGGCGTTTGCTGGTCACTGCGCCGATGAACGGGGCGCTCAACATGGCCCTCGATGAGGCCCTGGCAGAATCGGCCGGCGCGGGAGAGGGCCTGCCTACCCTGCGTTTCTACCAATGGGCGCCGCCCTGTCTGTCGCTGGGGCGCAATCAAGCGCTGGCCGAAGTGGACAGCGAGGCCTGCCGCCGCCTGGGATACGACATCGTGCGCCGGCCCACGGGCGGCCGCAGCATTCTGCACACCGATGAGCTGACCTACAGCGTGACCGGGCCGGCTGCGGACCCGCGCCTGGCCGGCAGCATTCTCGACTCCTACCTGCGCCTGGCGCAGGCGCTGGAACTGGGGCTGGAACGGATGGGGCTGGCGGTCAAGAAGGCGTCGGGCGACACTCGTGCGGGCGCCGACGTCAGCGCGGCGTGCTTCGAGGCGCCGTCGGCCTATGAAATCACGGTGAATGGCCGCAAATTGATCGGCAGCGCGCAAAGCCGGCGCCAGGGCTGGGTGCTGCAGCATGGCTCCCTGCCGCTGACCGGCAACATCACCCGCGTGGTGGACGGCCTGAGCTTTGCATCGGCTGACGAACGCGAGGCTTTGCGGCGGATGCTGGCGCAGCGCGCCACCACCGTGGAAGCTGAGCTGGCCAGGCCGGTGGACAGCGCGGAAGCGATGGCCGCGCTCACGGATGCCTTTGCGCAGCGTCTGGGGGTGACGCTGACGCCAGGCGAAATCAGCCCGCAGGAGCAGCAGCGCGTGGAGCGGCTGCTCAACGAACGCTATCTCCACCCGGCATGGACCGGCAAGAACTAAACTCAACCAACCGACGCCATGACACCAACAATCGCCTATCTCAGTCTGGAGATGCGCCTGCCAGGCAACAACTCATTGAAAGGCAAGCGCGGCATCTTGAAATCGCTGCTCGCGCGGCTGCGCCATGAGTTCAACGTTTCCGTGGCCGAGGTGGATGCACACGACGCCTGGCAGCGCGCCGTCATCGGGGTGGTGTGCGTATCGGCCAGCGTAGATTACGCACACGGGCTGCTGCAGACCGTGGCCGGCGCCGTGGAGCGCTGGCGCCTCGATTGCGAACTTGTAGATTACAACATCGAACTGCTTACCTGATCAGTCTCACATCCGCCTCGCGCTGCTTCTCCGCCCCCCCGTGATCGTCACGCGCTGTCGGCATCAGCGCCTGGCAGCGTCGCGGGGGCGTCCCGCCCGCGTCCCGCGCCGGTGGATGGCCTCCCCACTGACATTGCGAACCCAGGCGAAAACTGCTATAATACACCACTGAGGAAAAAACAAACCGCCTCGGTCACGGTACCGGGTGCGGTTTTTGCATGGTTGAGGAGCAAAGCCTTGACGGATGAACTGACGGGTCTTCCACCCGACGCAAATGGGGTTGATCTGCAGACTGGCAATGGCAGTCCTGATCTGCGGCTTGGGAAAATCGAGGCGATTGACATAGATACCGAGATGCGCAGTGCGTATCTTGACTATGCGATGAGCGTCATTGTAGCGCGTGCGTTGCCCGATGCACGGGATGGCCTCAAGCCGGTCCATCGGCGTATCCTGTATGCGATGCACGACATGGGCATACGTCCGGGCACGGCCTACAAAAAAAGCGCCCGTATCGTTGGTGAAGTGCTCGGCAAGTATCATCCCCACGGCGACGCCGCGGTCTACGATTCGATGGTGCGCCTGGCGCAAGATTTCTCCATGCGCTATCCGCTGGTGGATGGTCAGGGCAACTTCGGCTCGATTGATGGCGATGGCCCGGCGGCCATGCGCTACACCGAGGCTCGCTTGGCCCGCCTGTCCGACCAATTGCTCGGTGACATCGAAAAA
>JAYRVL010000529.1:0-2738 GCA_041918575.1 Anaerolineae bacterium
AAATAGGCCGGCGACTTGCTGGAGCAGCCAATGCCGCTCAGCTTGATGATCTCGTGCGGCTTCAGCGCCAGCTCATAGGCCACGCGCACGATCTGGTTGGAAATGGAGTTGTGACCGCAACCGACGCACAGGGTGGAAGGCGCGCCGTCGTAGTCCTTCAGTTCAAGCCCAATCAGGTTCAGCTTCAGGTTGCCGTTCGTTCTGCTCTTGCCCTCCGCAGCGGTCGCCATCGGAGTCGTTGGAAGTGGTGTTGCCATGATCTTTATTGCTCCTGCTCCATGATGGACTCGGTGAGAAAACGCGCGGTCAGCGGCAGGCCGTCGCACTTGGTGAGCCTGCGCAGTTTGGGTGCATACTCGGGCAGTTCCATGCACAAAATCTCGGCCATCTGCCCTTCGAAGTTGAGTTCGATCACGTAGATGCGATCATGCCGCGCCACGAACTCCGTGAGCGTCTCCTCGATGGGCAAGGCGCGCACGCGTAGATAGTCGGTTTCGATCCCTTGCTTGCGCAGGCGGTCACGCGCCTCCAGCACAGCCGGGTCGGCCGAGCCATACGAGATGATGCCGATCTTGGCCGCCGCGTCATCCACCACCGGTTTGGGAACCAGGGTGCGCGCAGTGTCGTGCTTCTTGTACAGGCGGGCCAGGTTCTGTTCCCAGTCGTCTGGCCGCTCGCTGTACACCGCCTTGGCGTTGTGACCGGTGCCGCGCGTGAAGTAGGCAGCCCGATAATCGTTGGTGCCGGGCAGGGTGCGATAACCGATGCCATCGCCGTCCACATCCTCGAAGCGCGCCCACGCGCCGAGTCGCCGCAAGTCTTCGGCGGTCAGCACCTTGCCGCGATCCAGCGGCTTCTCAGGATACTTGAAGGGGTCGCTCATCCAGAGGTTCATGCCGATGTCCAGATCGCTCAACACAAAGACCGGCGTCTGTAGGCGCTCGGCCAGATCGAAGGCCTGGATGCCGAAATCGAAACACTCGCCCACCGAACTGGGCAAGAGCACCACGTGGCGGGTGTCGCCGTGCCCCATCGTATAGGCCATCAGCACATCGCCCTGCGCCACGCGCGTGGGCAGGCCGGTGCTCGGCCCCATGCGCTGCACATCCCAGATGACCACCGGTACTTCGGCAAAGAAGCCCATGCCCACATACTCGGTCATCAGGGACAGGCCCGGGCCGGAGGTCGAGGTCATGCTGCGCGTGCCGGCCCAACCTGCGCCAATCGCCGTGCCAATCGCGGCGATCTCATCTTCCAACTGCAACACCGCGTAGGTCGGCCTGCCGTTCTCATCGCGGCGAAGCATGGGCAGGTACTCATTGAGCGACTCGGCCACACTGGTGGCTGGCGTGATCGGGTACCAGGCCACCACCTGCACGCCGCCAAAGACAGCGCCCAGGGCCGCGGCCAGGTTGCCTTCGATCATGATCTTGTCCTGCGTCTTATCCATTGGCGTCAGGCGGAAGGGATCGGTCTTCGTCAGGTTGGCCGCCGACCAGTCGTAAGCCATCTTGACTACGTTCAAGTTCATGTTGATCGGCTTGGTCTTGCCGTCGAAGTGGGTGTGCAAAGCGCCTCTAACGTCGTCCAGGTCAATGCCGAGCAGATGGGCCAGGGCGCCTACGTAGACCATATTGGCAATGTAGTTCTTGATCTTGTCCTCGGCGCCCGAGGCCTTGACAAATTCCTTGACCGGCACGCCATAGTAGGTGACATCGGCGCGACTGCGGGCAAATTTCCATTCGAGGGGATGGATGCAGACGCCTCCCGCCGGGAGGCTGGCCAGGTCCTGATCCACTGTCTTTTCGTTGAAGGCGATAAGAATTTCGGTCCCTTCGCGGCGGGCAATGTAGCCGTCTTTGCAAACCCGAATGGTGTACCAGGTGGGCAGGCCCTGAATGTTGGATGGAAAGAGGTTCTTGCCGTTGACAGGAATGCCCATGCGAAAAATAGAGCGGATAATCGAAACGTTGGCCGTCTGGCTCCCGGAGCCATTGGGGGTCGCTACGACAATCGAAAAATCGTTGACGACGTCCGGCCTGACCGGCGCCGCCGCAGGCGTCGGATGATCTAGCACAGCCGTTGTGCTTGACATTGAGAGTCTCCTCCTGAAAAAACCTTCTTGCTGATGGAAGTGGACATAACGCAAGACGTAACCGCCTTCCGGTTTGGCCTGCGTCGCACGCCGCGTCCATTTCCAACCCAGCATTATTTTAGTGTGGTAGGCAATGACCCGCCATGAAATAGGTCATAATTGTAACACAAAACAGGCATCATTGCACGAAAATCAATGGGTCTGTAATTCGATCAGCAGTTGCCCTCGCTCCACCACCTGACCGGCGGCGCAGCGCACCGCGCGAATCTGGCCGGCAAAGGGCGCGACTATGCGCAGCTCCATCTTCATCGCCTCGAGCAGCACCAGCGTCTGGCCGCGCTCCACCGTGTCGCCCACATGCACCAGCACATCGAGCACCTGCCCCGGCATCGTGGCTTCCAGACCGCCTTCAGCCGCGCCTGGCGCGCGACGCCGCTGCCTGGGCCGGGGATCCGGCCGCTGCAACACGTAGGCTCGCGCCGCGCTCAGCGCCACATGCCGCCGCAGCCCCTCGTGCGCCACCCAGGCGCGCAGGCGGCGGCCGTGTACGTTGAGCGCGATGACCCCCGGCTGCGGCCGGTGCGCCTCGACCTGGTACGCCCGGCCATCCACCGTGACCCGGTAGCGCTCGCCCTCCGGCTCC
>JAYRVL010000530.1:0-4006 GCA_041918575.1 Anaerolineae bacterium
GGGTATGGACACCGAGCGCATCCGTGAAGCGATGCGCCGTGTGGGCGCATTTCGCTGGTAACGTCGGCCCCACAGCCCCCAAGGCCCCCCAGCCCCCAATCCTGGGGGGGATCAGAAGAGGAGAACGACTATTTCTACGCATTTGATTGAGACCGATAAACCCCGTGATGTGGCGTTGCTGGTTGGCGTCGAACTGCCGAATCAGGACACGCCCTGGACGCTTGAGGACTCGATGGCCGAGTTGGCGCAGTTGGCGCGCACCGTGGATGTGGAAGTGGTCGCGACGTTGACCCAAACGCTGCATGAGATCAACCCGGCCACGCTCATCGGCAAAGGCAAGGTGGAGGAGTTGATCGCCCTGTGTACAGCCAGCGGGGCCAACATCGTCATCTTCGACGAAGAGCTGTCGCCGCGCCAACAGCGTGTGCTTGAAAAACTGCTCGGCCTGGAGATCAAACTGCTCGATCGCACCGCGCTGATTCTGGACATCTTTGCCCAGCACGCCAGCACGCGCGAGGGCGCGCTGCAAGTGGAGCTGGCGCAGTACGAATATCGCAAGCCGCGCCTGACCCGACAGTGGACGCACCTGGCGCGACAGGCGGGTGGGGGCGGCGGCCGCGGGGGCAACGCCGGCGTGGGTCTGCGCGGCCCGGGCGAAACCCAGTTGGAGGTGGATAAGCGCGAGATTGTCCGGCGCATCACGCACCTGAAGCACGAACTGGAAGAGGTGCGCAAACACCGCCAGCAGTATCGCCAGCGCCGGCGTCAGGCTGCGATTCCAGTGGTCTCCCTGGTTGGCTATACGAATGCCGGCAAATCCACGCTGCTCAACGCGCTGACCGGCGCGACGGTCTACGCGGCCGACCAACTGTTTGCCACGCTCGACCCCACGACGCGACGGCTGGTGCTGCCGGGCGGGCGGGAGGTCTTGCTGACCGACACGGTCGGTTTTATCCAGAAGCTGCCGACCGACCTGGTGGCTGCTTTTCGGGCGACGTTGGAAGAGGTCAGTGAAGCCGATCTTTTGCTACACGTAGTAGACATAACTCATTCGAATGCGTTGGAGCAGGCCGAGACAGTGGGGGAAGTGCTGGCGGAGATCGGCGCGACCGACAAGCCGATCGTCACCGCGCTGAACAAGATTGACCGCCTGCTGCCAGACGAATCGGAGCGCACGCATGAGTTACGCGCGCGCTTTCCAGACGGCATTCCGGTGTCGGCGCTGACGGGGGAGGGGCTTGAGAAGCTGATCGTGGTCATCGAAGAACTCCTGACCGAGTCGTTCACCGCGATCAAGGTTCACATCCCGTACCGCGAGGGAGAGCTGGTCGCGCTGTTTCACCAACGCGGGCTGATCGAAGAGGAAAAGCACGACGCGACCGGCACCACGCTGGTGGGGCGGCTGCCGGAGCGGGTCGCGCCGCTGTTTGCGCGCTATCGGCGCCAGGTGGCAAGGATGAATGAGGAAAAGGCTGAATGAGGAAGGATGAATGCTGAATGAGAAAGAGAGCAGGGGGCGCTGCACATTGCGTTTCTGACGGTCTCAGATCTCTGGTCTCCATTCAACGCTCCTCATTTCAACGCTCCTCATTCAGCGGCCCTTTCGGGCCGCCAAACGCTGCTTGATGGGCAGCGCGCACGGCGCCGTCCTCGAGTTTTGCATAGACCCGTGTGGTTACAGGCGAGCTGTGACCGAGCGCTGTTTGTGTCACACTCAGATCGTGGGTGGTTTGATAGACCTTTGTGGCGAAGAAATGGCGCAAGGCGTGCGGCGTGATACCTGCGTCGCCGAGACCAGCGGCTGCGGTCAAAGTTTGGAACATGCGCTCGACGGCTTCGGTGCTCAGGCGCAGGATTTTGCCGCCGGCGCGCTTGTCGTGACGGGCAAAGACGGGCAATTCACCCAACGGTCGCCCGGTGGCGCCATCGAGCGCCTTGCGCGCCTCGAGATAGGTTTGGACTGCACGCCAGGCCTGTGCATCGAAGAACACTTGTCGCTCCTTGCGGCCTTTGCCGACGATCCAGGCTGTATAGGCGCCCTCGACTTCTTGGCGTAACTGTTTACGCTTTAGCCCAACCGCTTCGCTGATGCGCAGGCCGGTGCAGCGCAGCACTTCGATCAACGCGATGTCACGCAGACGTGCCAGGCTCGCGCGCTCATTGTCTGGCGGTACGGCGCGCTGGCGGGCCGCCTCGATCAACTGCTGAACCTGGGCCGCGGTGGGGGGATGCGGTAGCAGCTGCGGCGGCCGCTGCGCCTTGTGCGTCCGCCGCAGACCCTCGCGCAGGCGCACTGCCTGTTGACCGCTGAACTCCAGCCAATCCCGAATCTGTAAGAACTCAACATAACGCACAAGAGCGGCCAAGTAGGTTTGCAGGGTGCGCTGGCTGACCCCGCGCTCGTCGAGTAACCAGGTGGGCCAAGTGAGGATCTGATCCACCGTCAACGCCTGAGGTAGGGCGGTCTTGGCGTCCGTTTCGTGCTCTTGTTCGAGATAGAGCACAAAGGCGTTCAGTGCGGTGCGATACGCGGCGCGGGTTTGACTGGCGCCGAGCATTGCGTCGCCCAAGAACAGCTCGATGCTGGATGTTATGGCCGGTGATGTGTTGGTGTTTGACATGCGAAACGCTCCGCTGGCCTTTTGGGGCAGCCATGCGATGGGGGGGTATGCCAGGGTCTGGCTGGCTCGGTTTATCTCTTTTTACATCGCACAACTAAACTTGTACCGCTTGACTTCGATTGTATACCAAAGCGGTTCCCCCGTCAAATGGCCCCTGTGGTGAGAAGTCACACGACTCACGTGCCGATCAGAAGAAAACGGCCGGCGAGACATGAAAGCGATTGGCCAGGGCGCGAATCTGACGCACGTTCAGATCACGTCTGCCGGCCAGAATCTCTGATACGACCCCTTGCGACCCAATCTCAGGCAATTCTGCTTGCGTCAACCCGTGCTCTTGCATCAAATAAGTCAGCACATCCGTTCCGCTGCTACGTGGCATTAGGTAATGTCGCTCCTCATAGGCGGCGATCACGACACCCAGTGTATCGAGTAAGTCGTACAACGGATGGGTCTCGTCAGTCCCCACGTCATCAATGAGGCGGTTAAGCCTTTCCACGGCGACTTGATACTCATGCTCGTTACGAATCGTGAAGATCGGGCTAATGACTGCCCAATGCGCTTGCATGTTGTGAATCAGCACGCTCATTTTTTCCACTCCCCTCGGTCATAGTCACTGTGTGTCAGTACATGTCGAACGTACAACTTGCCTCGATTGAAATGAACGGACGCAATCAAACGGTACTTATTGCCCCCGATATTGAAGACCACCAAGTCCCCCACCATGTCCGCTGACGGAAAGGTTGCGCGTAGTGCGGTGAAGCTGCTGTACTCCGAACGCTCGATGATTCTGTGCCATCGCAACAACGGGCCTTCGCTATCAGGATAGCGTTCCCAGAATTCGCGCAGTGCTTTCCGTGAGATGATGTGCATGACATGAGTATATCTCAGAATGAGATATAGCGCAATATCTGATTGATTTGACAATCGTTCTCTCTCCCATTACACTGTAAACGATCATCCCCCTCCTATTCATCATTCAGCTCTGAGCATTCAGCATTCAGCATTCCGAATTTCTGTCCCATGGAACTCACCCTAACCCGCACGTCTGATTCCCACGTGGCCGTCGCCTGTGGCGGCGCGCCCTCCCATGCGTTCGACCTGCGCACGCTCATGCCGGATGAGACGATTCCCGGCCGGCCGCCGCAGCCGCTGTTCGATCCAATTACTTATGGTAAGTGTTCTCTGCGTTCTCTGTGGTAAATTACCGCGCGGTGGAACGCAGAGACAACCACAGGAGATACTATGCCTGTTTTCGACACCCCAATGGGTAGTAGGCCATCAGGCACTTGCCACAAGCCGTCGCGTAGAACGTTTGAGCGAAAACAGGACTGTTCCTACAGGTTGTGTGCGATTTGCCAATAACCACAAGCTGTTGTATGGAAACA
>JAYRVL010000531.1:0-2192 GCA_041918575.1 Anaerolineae bacterium
ATGAGAATTAAATAAGTGTCCGCTTTGGTGCTGTCTGTATTGCTCAGGATTAGCTCGGAACTGGACAGTTAAAAAATTCTCATTCCTAAGCCTGTTTTCGACATCTTAATGGGTAGTAGGTCATCAGGCGCTTGCCACAAGCCGTCGCGTAGAACGTTTGAGCGAAAACAGGACTGTTCCTACAGGTTGTGTGCGATTTGCCAATGACCACAAGCTGCTGTGTAAAAACATCTGTTCAGTGTCGAAAACAGGCTGAGCACATGATCCGCTACCCCACGGTCGCGGCGCGACGGCGCAGGGTTGCAGCCAGGTCGTGCAACCAGAGGCCGGGCCGCGAAAGCACCTTGTCCCAGGCGCCGACGTAGCGCACGACCTGGCCGCCAAATCCCTGCTTGAAACGCCAGACGCCCCACAGGCCGCCTTGCCTGTCCGATTCCGCGGCGTCATCCGCCGGCGCCTCCGCGCTGACCTGGCCCGCGCCCACTTCATCGGGAATGCCCCATAGATCGTACACCGCGCAACTGCGGGCTTTGGCCCATTCGATGGCCGCCCATTGCAGGGCATGATTGGGCATCAGGTTGCGCTGATGATCGCTCGACGCGCCCCACAGATACCAGGCCGCGCGCCCCAGGGCAAAAACGACGATGCCGGCCAGGAGTTCGCCCTGGTATTCGGCCAGCAGCCAGGTTGCCAGGCCCGGCGGCGTGAAGAGATCGAAAGCCGCATCGTAATAGGCCTGACTGTGTACGCCGAAATGATCGCGCTGTCCGGTGATTTCCAGCAGGCGCTGAAAGGCCGGCAGATCGGCCCGCGTGCCCGGCCGCACGATCACGCCTTTACGGCCGGCCAGGCGAATGTTGTAGCGCCACTTCTGCTTCATGCGCGCCAGGATCTCATCCGGATCCGCGGTCAGATCCACATGCACTGTGCTGCGCGGCTGCACGGTTTGGCGGGAGGCGGCGAAGCCGCAGCCGGCCAGGCGCTGCGCCATCACCGGGCTGTCGGGCAGGTCCGGTTCCAGTTTGAGCAGATAGCTGCGCCGCCGCCGCGCCGCCTGCTCAACGGCCCGCAGGAGCGCGGCAGCCTGGGCCGGCTGTTCCCAATCTACCAGTGGGCCTTTGGGCACATAGGCGAAGGGCATTCCCCACGGCGTGCGGCGGTAGAGGATTTGCGCGCCGGCTGTGATGACGCCATCCTGCGCCAGCGCCACGCGCTCGGCCTGCCAGCCAACGCGGGCTTTGAGTTCGCCCCAGAGGCTGGTCTGCAGCACATGGCCCTGCGCGTGGTTTGCGGCAAAGGCATCCCAGGCTGCAGGGGCAAACTGCGCTTGCGTCAGCACGGTCCATGCCGGCGTTGAGGTAAAGTCCATGAACCCGATTCTACTCCGGCGGCGGCAATTAGCCAAAAAGAGTCGGCAAGTCGCTTCATAACAGAATTTTAACATGGAATTTACACCATACTAACAGTGCTGTGTTACACTGATTGTGTCAGCAGGTCTTGGCGCGAAGGGGCCTGCAGCGCCAGCGGGATTCATCCTGGCAGTTTACGGTGGTTGTGACGGCGCGCGATGGATGGACGAGTTAGATTGATGCGCGCCGCGCCAGCCACAGCCTGATCGGCGTTTTCCTGTCTGCGCTGCCCTTCGTGTTTTGCATGGCATCCCTGGCGCCCTGCGCCCGTGCTTGTGTCAACCCTGACCCCGGCAACCTCTACGGCTGATGCCGACCCCCTGGTGCTGGCGGTCAGCCGCGTCACGCCCGCGACCGTGACGATCATGGTCAATGACGGTTCGTCAGGTTCGGGCGTGTTCATCCGTGAAGATGGCTACCTGGTCACTAACCATCACGTGATCGAAGGCGGCAGCCGCTTCGAGGTGATCTACGCGGATGGCAGCCGGGTGAACGCAGAGTTGGTGGGCGCGGCGGCCGATTTGGACCTGGCGGTTCTCAAGGTGGCGGATGAGGCGCCGGCGACGGCGGCGCTTGGCGACTCCAGCGCAGTGGCGCCGGGCAGCCGGGTGGCGGCCATCGGCAGCGCGCTGGGCGGGTTTCGCAACACGGTGACGGCGGGCGTCCTCAGTGCGCATAATCGGCGCCTGGGCGAACTGGACGGCCTGCTGCAAACCGACGCGGCCATCAATCATGGCAATTCGGGCGGCCCGCTCATCAACCTGGCCGGCGAGGTGATTGGCA
>JAYRVL010000532.1:0-1851 GCA_041918575.1 Anaerolineae bacterium
CAGCCTGGTTCGGCGCGTCGGTGCGTTCCTTGTTGTAATACTCGTCGCGGTAGAGGAGCAAGACGGCGCGGGCGTTGGCCTCCCAACTGCCGCTGCTCCGCAGGTCAGAGAGGGTGGGGCGCTTGTCCTGCCGGCTCTCCGGCCCGCGGTTGAGTTGCAGGGCGGCCACGACGGGGATGGCCAACTCGTTGGCCAGCGCCATCAGCATGTCGGCGACGTGGGTTGCCTGAGCCGTTTCGGTCGGAAAGCGTTCGCCCGGCGTCGTGATGAGGCCGGCGTGGTCGATGTAGAGGATGTCCAGATCGTGGGCATTATGCAGCCGCTTGGCCTCGGCTACGAGCGCCGAGATAGGAATGCGCTGGGTGTCGTTGATCCACAACGGGTACTGCCGCCACTTGCTCCGCAGGATGTCGTAAGTCTCCCACTGTTCATCGGTCAGATGCGCCTGTTCCAGGAACGAGTAGGGAACTTGAAGAGCCGCAGCCAGCATCTTGTTGATAACCTGCTCTTCAATGGTCTCCAACGCAAACAGAGCGGCGCGCTTGCCCAGACGGATCTGGTTGGTCATCATCCATAGGACAAGTGACGTCTTGCCCATGCCCGGCCGGGCCCCGATGACCGTCAGCCCCGGCTTAAAGCCCGGGCACAGCAGGGCATCAAGGTCCTTGGCCCCGCTGGCCACCGAGAACGGCTTTACCTGACCGTTCTTAGCGGCCATCAGCCGTTCATGGGCGCGGTCCATCATGTCGGCCGCTTCGGCCGTGCCGTTGGCCCCGTGGGCGGCCGACGCATCGTCGAGCGCCTTCTGCGCCGCGCCGACGACTTCCGTCAGAGGCCTGGCTTCATCGTAGGCCAGTCGGGCGACGGTGCCGGCGGCATTCACCAGCCGGCGACGGACGGCCGCCTGCTGGACGAGTTGGGCGTAACTCTCGACGTTGATCGACGTCGGCACCGCGTTGAGCAGGCTGATGACCACGCTTTCGCCGCCGGCGTCGTTCAGTTGGCCGTGTTGCCGCAGCTTGTCGATCACGGTAACCACGTCGATCGCCATGCCCGCGTCACTGAGTTCGCGGATGGCTTCCCAGACCCAGCGGTTGCGGGTGCTGTAGAAGTCCGTCGGCCGCGTTAGGATCCGGGCCACCTCGTAGTAGGCGTCGGGGTCGATCAGGATGGAGCCGAGAACCGCCTCTTCGGCCTCAATGCTGTTGGGGGGTAGACGTTCTTCGATCGTGTCCATGTTGCATTTGGTGTGTGTGGAATTAGCGCCCGCTGGAGGCTACCCGCCGGTCGGGCAGGCCGTTGAGATCGACCAGACTGCCCTTCGGGCAGAGCTTCAGTATCCGGCTCCAGTTGGCTTCGCCCAGCATGGCGCGCAGCGCGTTAGCCGCCGGATCGATACTCCTGTTGGTCGTGATGATCAGCCCGTGACCAACACCCTCGGCCGCGTAGTCCAGCACCTGGTAGTAGCGGCGCTGTAGTTCGGTCGCCGGGTCCTTCATGAACTGGATGGTCTGTTCCAGACCGACATCGTCAATGACGGTGAAGGGGATCCCTCGTTCCTGCCAGTCGATCTCGTAGTCGTTCTTCGGATCCAGCCACTTGTTGATCAGCTCGTTGGCCTTGATGTACTGGGCTACTGGACTGGCCAGTGACCAGTCCAGGCGTCCGTCTTCTTCGTCCACGAGCCACGGCACGCGCGCACCGGCGTGCCAGACGGCGGCCATGGCCAGCGTGGTTTTGCCGACGCCGTGTGGGCCGGCCAGAACGCAGCCGGTCGGGATGCCCCGCATGTTGGCCTCGGCAGTCTCGATCAGCACTCGGCTGGCGTGCTCGATACGTGGGTGCAAAAGG
>JAYRVL010000533.1:0-6568 GCA_041918575.1 Anaerolineae bacterium
CGTGGCAGCCAACAGCCAGTCACAGCGCGATGATTCCGGTTCGGCGCCCTCCCGTTGGCGACGCTGGACGCCGCGCGTGCTGGCCCTGCTGGCCGCGCTGATCATTTCGATCACCATCTTCGCGCTGCGCGACCGCATCGAGCAGATCGGCGCCTTCGGCTACCCCGGCGTCTTTCTCATCAGCCTCCTCGGCAGCGCCACCATCGTCCTGCCCGCGCCCAGCCTGGCCGTGGTCTTTGCCCTCGGCAGTTCGCTCAACCCGATCCTGGTTGGCCTGGCGGCCGGGTTGGGCGAAGCGTTGGGCGAGTTGACCGGCTACCTGGCCGGTTACAGCGGCAGCGCTATCATCGAGGACCGCGATCGCTATGACCAATTGGAGCGCCTGGAGCGGCGCTACGGCGTGTGGGTCGTCTTCGTGCTCTCGGTCATCCCCAACCCGGTGTTCGACCTGGCCGGCATCGCCGCCGGGATGCTCAAGTTCCCTCTCCTGCGCTTCCTGGTCGCTTGCTGGCTCGGCAAGACCATCAAGACCATCCTGGTGGCCCTGGCCGGCGCCGGCGCCTGGGGCGCTGTCACCCAGTGGCTGCGCTGAAAGTGGGAACTGCTGGGGTGCTTGACCAGGTGGTGCGACGGTGCTAAAATGGCGACTCTGTGACCCGTGAAAGGCATTTTGCGCCTGGTTTGTGGGCGAAATGTCAATCGGCCCGGCGCCCGGCCGAGCACAATGCAAAACAATCTGCGCGGTAACGGTAAGCGCGGCCATCAATCTGTTCGATTAGGAAGAAGGACGTATGACGAGCGACGCGCCCGATTTCTCATTTTTTTTATTGCCCAAGACCTATGATTTCAAGGCGGTCGAAGATCGTCTCTATGCCTGGTGGGAGAGCAGCGGCTGGTTCAAGCCTGAAAACGCGCCCCAGCCCGACGGCCAGCCTTATGTGATTTCGATCCCGCCGCCCAATGTGACCGGCGAACTGCACCAGGGACATGCCCTCTTCGTCACCCTGGAAGACCTGATGATCCGCTATGCTCGCATGTCTGGCAAGGCGGCCCTGTGGGTCCCTGGCGTTGACCATGCCGGCATCGCCACCCAATTGCAGGTGGAGCGCAAACTGCGCAGCGAAGGTACGAGTCGCCAGGAAATTGGGCGTGAGCGCTTCGTGCAGGCCTGTTGGGACTGGAAGAACAAGTATCACGGCCGCATCACCGGCCAACTGCGCCGCCTGGGCGCCAGTTGCGACTGGGAGCGTGAGCGTTTTACCCTGGATGAAGGCCTGAACGCGGCCGTGCGTGAGGCGTTCGTGCGTCTCTATCGCATGGGCCTGATCTACCAGGCCGAATACCTGGTCAACTGGTCGCCGGGCCTGCAGACCGCGGTGTCCGATGTGGAAGTGGAGTACACCGAAGAACAGGGCACGCTCTACTACTTCAAATACCCCATTGCCGGCGCGCACCTGGACGACGGTCCGGGCGCGGGCTACATCCCCGTGGCGACCACGCGGCCGGAGACGATCCTGGGCGACAGCGCCGTGGCCGTGCATCCAGAGGACGAACGCTACCGCCACCTGATCGGCGCTACCTGCCTGACGCCCATACTCAGACGCCCCATTCCGGTGATTCACGACACTTACGTGGATCGTGAGTTTGGCGCCGGCGCGCTCAAGATCACGCCCGGGCATGACGGGAACGACTTCGTCATCGGTCAACGCCACGGCTTGCAGA
The DNA here is from genome assembly GCA_041918575.1 of Anaerolineae bacterium. Taxonomy (GTDB): domain Bacteria; phylum Chloroflexota; class Anaerolineae; order SSC4; family Amarolineaceae; genus Amarolinea. The sequence goes on from JAYRVL010000533.1 coordinate 1,723, forward strand.
TCATCAACATCATGAACAGGGACGCAACCCTGAACGAGAACGGCGGCCCTTACGCCGGTCTCGATCGGTACGAATGCCGCAAACGCCTGTGGGCCGACATGGAAGCGGCCGGGCTGACGATCAAGGCCGAACCGTACACGCTGCAAGTGCCGCGCTCGCAGCGCGGCGGCGAGGTGATCGAGCCGCTGGTGAGCAAGCAGTGGTTTGTCAACACGAAGGCCATGGCCGAGCTGAGCCTGGCCGCGGTGCGCAGCGGCCGCATCCAGATCGTGCCTGACCGCTTCACCAAGGTCTTCTACCATTGGATGGAAAATCTGCGCCCCTGGTGCATCAGCCGACAGTTGTGGTGGGGCCATCGCATTCCTGTCTGGTACGGCCCGGACGGCCAGCCGTTCTGCGCGGCCGATGAACAGGCCGCGGCCGGCCAGGCCCGCCGGCGCTACGGCCACGCGGTGAACCTGACGCAGGACGAGGATGTGCTCGACACTTGGTTCAGTTCAGGCCTGTGGCCCTTCAGCACCCTCGGTTGGCCCGCGGATACGGCTGACCTGCGCCGCTTCTATCCCACCGCCGTGCTCGAAACCGGCTACGACATTCTCTTCTTCTGGGTGGCGCGCATGGTCATGATGGGCCTGGTCTTCACCAACGATGTGCCCTTCAAAACCGTCTATCTGCACGGCCTGGTGCGCGACGAGCACGGCCGCAAGATGTCGAAGACCTTTGGCAATGTGATTGACCCCATCAAGGTGATGGAGGAGATGGGCGCCGACGCGCTGCGCTTCACCCTGCTCACCGGCTCTTCGCCCGGCAATGACATGAACCTGAGCATCGAGCGGGTGCGCGGCAACCGCAACTTCGCCATCAAGATCTGGAACGCGGCGCGCTTCGTGCTCAGCAGCCTGGAGCGTCTGCCAACCAACGATCAGACCGCGGCTGGTCAGGCTACCCTGGCGCAGCGCTGGATTCGCAGCCGCCTGCAAACGGTGACCGCCGAGGCGACGCGGCTGTTCGAGACCTACCAGTACGGCGAGGCGGGACGCCAGGCCTACGATTTCCTGTGGGGCGACTACTGCGACTGGTACATCGAAATTGCCAAAATTGAGCTGGCCGATTCGGCGACCGCGCTCAGCGCGGCGCGCACCCTGTTGGAGGTGCTGGAACAGGCGCTGCGCCTGCTGCATCCCTTCATCCCGTTCGTCACCGAGGAAATCTGGCAGCACCTGCGCGCCTTCAGCTTGCAGCGGCCCGCCTTCGGACTGACCGCCTGGCCCGCGGCGTTGATCGTGCAGCGCTGGCCCGCGGCCGACCCGGCGCAGACGGACGCCGAAGCGGTTGATCAGTTCGGCCGGCTGCAGGATGTGGTGCGCGCCATCCGCAACGCGCGGGCCGAGGCCGGGGTGGAGCCGGGCCGGCGCGTCACCGCGCTCCTGGCCGCCGGCGAGTTCAACGAACTGTTCAGCGCGCAGCGCGACGTGTTAGTCAACCTGGCGCGCTTGCAGGCCGACACGTTGGTGATTGCGCCCACTCTACCCGTCCCCGCGCAGGCCGTCACCCTGGTGGCCGGCGGCATCACCTGCTACCTGCCGTTGGCGGGCCTGGTTGACCTGGGCGCCGAACGGGCGCGCCTGCAGGCGGAGTTGGAACAGGTGATGGTCAATGTCGAGCGGGTGGAGCGCACCCTGGCGAACAGCGGCTTCGTCAGCCGCGCTCCAGCCGACGTGGTGGCGCGTGAGCGCGCCCGCCTGGCCGAATTACAGCAGCAGCAGGCCAGCTTCACCGCCCGCCTCGCAGCCTGGGCCTCGTAGGCCCGGCCTCCTGGCCGGACGACGTGGTCAGAGCGGAACGATGAAATCAGACGAAAAACACGAATGGCATCCGGTTCAACGCAATCGCACGTTCGATCTCGCTCCGGTGGTCGTCATAGTAACCTAGCGCGTCGAAGACCTGCGCCAAACGCAGGTGCGGCAGCTTGCGGGCGATTTCTTCCGGTGCATCACCGAATTTCCAGTACTCGACGATCGCACGTACAGGCGTGCGCGTCCCTTCGATGATCGGCTCACCGCTCAGGATGTTCTCCACTCGCGTCACATACGGATGGTCAACAGAGGTCGCAGGCGTCGTCGGCAGCCACTGCGATGACACCAGGTTGCGCTGTTGGCGCAACTCGTTTTCCAGGGCGCCCAGGCGACCCACGACCGACTGAACATCGGCGACTAGTTCAGACATGGCAAAGCTCCCGCGCATCGAATTCGGGAGTTGTTCCAGCAAGATCAACTCCGTTCGATTGGATTCTAGCACAAGCAACTAACTCAAGCAAGGAGGGAACCCATACAGAAACAACCCTCACAGGTTTCGACTAACCTGTGAGGGCTGTGGGTGTTAGAACAGGCCTACCACGCGGCCCTGTTCGTCCAGGTCCACGTTCATGAACGCGGGTTTGGAGGGCAGCCCTGGCATGGTGCGCATTTCGCCGCACAGCGGATAGATGAAGCCGGCGCCGACCGAGGCGCGCACTTCACGGATCGGCAGGGTGTAATCCTTTGGCACCCCTTTCCAGGTCGGCTCGTGCGACAACGACAGGTGCGTCTTCGCCATGCAGATGGGCAGATTGCCAAAGCCGGCCTCTTCGTAGGCCTTCAACTGCTGCTCCGCCTTCGGCTCATACTCCACATCCTGCGCGCCGTACACCTTCGTGGCGATGGTCTCGATCTTCTGCTTGAGCGACATCTCCAGCGGATAGAGGAAGCGGAAATTCTCAGGGTTGGAATGGCTGCACGCTTCGATGACCGCCTGCGCCAGTTCTTCCGCGCCCTCGCCGCCCTCGGCCCAGTGATTGCTCATCACCGCGTCGGCCGCGCCGGCCTCCTGCGCCGCCTGCTTGACCATCTCGATCTCTGCGGGCGTGTCGTAGGAGAAACGATTGACCGCGACCACCACCGGCAAGCCGTACATGCGCGCAATCTCGATGCAGCGCCGCATGTTGGCAACGCCCTTCGTCAGCAGCGGCAGGTTCTCGTCGGTATAGGCCTTATCCAGCGGACGCCCGGCCACCACCTTTGGCCCGCCGCCGTGCATCTTCCGCGCGCGGATGGTGGCGACCAACACGACACAGTTGGGGCGCAGGCCCGAGGTGCGGCACTTGATGTCCATGAACTTCTCCATGCCGATGTCCGCGCCAAAGCCTGACTCTGTCACCACGTAATCGCCCAGCTTGAGGGCAATCTGATCGGCCAGGATCGAAGAGTTGCCATGCGCAATGTTGGCGAATGGCCCGGCGTGAACGAAGGCCGGCTGTCCCTCCAGCGTCTGCATCAGGTTGGGCATGATCGCGTCGCGCATGATGACCGCCATCGCGCCGGCCACGCCCAACTCTTCGGCGGTGACCGGCTTGCCCTGCTTGCTGTAGCCGATGACCATGCGTCCCAGGCGCTGGCGCATGTCCTTGAGGCTGGTGGTGAGCGCCAAAATTGCCATCACCTCCGACGCCACCGCAATATCGAAACCAGTTTGCCGCGGGCGGCCATCAGCCTTGTCGCCCATGCCGATCATGATGGCGCGTAGCGCGCGGTCGTTGACATCCAGCACGCGCTGCCAGGTAATCGCGTAGGGATCAATCGCCAGACGCCGCAGCCCCATGCCTGCCAGCTTGGCGTCATCGTAATTGTCCTCGTGCAGGATGCGCGCATCGATGGCCGCGGCCATCAGGTTGTTCGCTGCGGTCACCGCGTGGATGTCGCCGGTCAGGTGCAGATTGAAATCCTCCATCGGCACAATTTGCGAATAGCCGCCGCCCGCGGCCCCGCCCTTGATGCCAAAGGTTGGCCCCATCGAAGGCTGGCGGATGCAGGTGATGGCGCGTTGGCCCAAACGGCCCAGCGCCTGGGCCAGGCCGACGGTGGTGGTGGTTTTGCCTTCGCCCAGCGGCGTGGGCGTGATCGCGGTCACATCCACATATTTGCCATTGGGGCGATTCTTGAAGCGGGGATCGTCGAGGACACTCAGATGAACTTTGGCCTTGTACTTCCCGTATAGATCAATGTCATCAATGGTCAGGCCCAGCGACTCGGCAATTTCGAGAATGGGCAGCAAGGTGGCCGATTGCGCAATCTCAAGGTCGCTCGGCACCGGTTTTACTTTTCGAACTGGCATTCTGTCCCTCCCTGGACGCTCGCATCGTTGCGTGATGAATGGCGAAAAGATCGTCTTGGCAGCCAATGGCTTCTTCCGGAACCATCTCCTGCGCAGATCATCATACGACACAGAGGGAGCGCCCTACCATGACCTGCATCAGTCAGCGCGGCGATTGCGCTCCGCGCTTTTCCAGCAGCGAGAGCAAAGTCGGGCTGATGCGTTCCAGGGGAAGCACGAAATCGGCCGCGCCCAATTCTACCGCAACTTTGGGCATTCCAAAAACGACCGAAGTGGCTTCGTCCTGCGCAATCGTCTGCGCGCCCTGGCTATGAAGGTGGGCCAGCCCCACCGCGCCGTCATCGCCCATGCCGTTCAGCAGAACGCCGAAGGCCTCGCTGCCATACACGCGCGCGGCTGAGTCGTACAGCCGGGTGACCGAGGGCCGCACATGGCTGACCGGCGGCCCCTGGTTGAGGCCCTGGATGCCGCGGGCTGTGAATTCCAGGTGCCGGTCGTCAGGCGCGAAATAAATCTCCCCCGCATGTATCGGCTGATTCTGAGCCGCCAGCAGGATGGCGCGGCGACTCTCTTGACGCAGCCAGGAGACCAGGCCCTCGGTGAAGCCAATCGTCATATGCTGAACCACAACGATGGGCGCGGGCAGATTGGCGTGGATGCCATCCACATCGGGCAGCAGCAAATCCAAAAGCACCAG
>JAYRVL010000534.1:0-3793 GCA_041918575.1 Anaerolineae bacterium
CCTTATTCCCAAAGATCCATCCACGGTACCGGCTCTCTGGGCATTCTGCCAATCCTCCGACTTTGGCACCCTACTGCGGCGCATCGACCAGAAGATCTATGTTCAAAACGCCACGCTGGTAAAGATTCCGTTTGACCTGGAATACTGGCAATCTGTCGCCGACGCGGCCGGCCCCCTCCCCGAACCTTACTCCAACGACCCCACCCAATGGCTCTTCACCGGCCACCCCGCGGGCGCGACCGAGCCGCTGCAGGTGGCGGTGGCGCGGCTGTTGGGCTACCGTTGGCCGACCTCACCCCCGGCCCCTCTCCTCTCAGGAGGAGAGGGGGGGCAGAGCGACGCCCTGGCGGCCTTTGCCGACACGGATGGCATCGTCTGTCTGCCCGCGGTCGCGGGCGAGGCGCCGGCTGCGGAGCGGCTGCGGGGCCTGCTGGCTGCGGCGTATGGCGACGCGTGGTCGGCCGCCGAGCAAGAGCGGCTATTGGCCTCCGTGGGCTACGCGGGCAAAACGCTGGACGATTGGCTGGCCGATGGGTTCTTCGCCCAACACTGCAAGCTGTTCCACAACCGGCCCTTCATCTGGCACATCTGGGATGGCCGTCACGACGGCTTCGCCGCGCTGGTCAACTACCACAAGCTGGATCGGGCCAGGCTGGAGAAGCTGACCTACACGCACCTGGGCGCGTGGATCAACCGGCAGCGCAGTGAGCGGGACGCGGGTGTCCCGGCCGCGGAGGGCCGGCTGGTCGCCGCTTTGGAGCTACAGAAGAAGCTGGTCGCCATCCTGGAAGGCGAGCCGCCCTACGACATCTACGTGCGCTGGAAGCCGTTGGATCGGCAGCCCATCGGCTGGGCGCCGGACCTCAACGACGGCGTGCGGCTCAACATCCGGCCGCTTGTCACGGCGGGCGTGCTGCGGAGTAAGTTCACGGTCAACTGGAAGGTGGACCGCGGGGCGAATCCCGATGGCAGCGCGCGGGTGAATGATCGGCATGCCACGCGGACGGAGAAACTGGCGGCGCGGAAGGGTTGATACTCGGCTCTGTGGTTTTCGTGACTTGACTTCCGGAGGGCAACATGTTAGTATGTATAGCGTATACGCTATATGCGCATGACAGAGGATCAGTGGCATGGCCGGCATGAAGTGGAACGTCGAGTTCTACCAACGCAGCAACGGCCGTTGCCCGACCCGCGAATTCCTCAGTGAACTGACTGCGCAAGAGCGAGTATTCGCCGACCGTGCCTTTGACCGGCTTGAGACCTACGGCCATGAGCTGCGGCGACCCCATGTAGAGGCATCATGAGATTGGATGATTGGCGGCGAGAGATCGAGAAGGATGAGGGCTATCGCGAGGCAGCCGCCGAGTGGAAGCCGTTTCTTGATCTGGCCGATGATGTGCTGGCTGCCCGCCTGGCGCGCGGCTGGTCGCAGGCTGATCTGGCCGAACGTGTCGGCACCAGGCAGGCCAACATCTCGCGCCTGGAAAGCGGACTGGCGAATCCGACTCTCAAGTTTCTGCAGAAGCTGGCTGAGGCGTTTGATGGCGAACTGGCCGTGCGTCTGCAACCCCGGCAGGGCGCGCCGCATAGCGAAGCCCAGGCCGCGGCCGTCACCCGCCCCACGGAGAGTTCGACAGAGCGCTACATCGCGGTGCCCAACTGGCCGCGGCCAACGGAACCTTGTGGCTTCACCTGGGATGACCACACATCGGCCGCTACGGTGCATGAGGAGATAACCGCATGATAGATCATGTGTGGACGGTGGTTTGCTCGCGGGCGGTGATTGACACAGACTCGAAAAATGTCAGCATCCAGAACGTCCTGGAACAAATCAACGTGGCGGCGGAACTCTCGCCCGATTTCGTGCTCGGCATCCCGTACGAGATCGTTTCGTTCTGGGTCCGGTCGGAAGCAGAGATGCCGGCAAAGGGGCGCTCGCGTATCATACTGGTAGAACCTGACGGCAACACGGTTCCCGTCGCCGAGATGCCGATTGACCTGGCAGAGGTCGAGCGCGCCCGGCATCGGGTTTACTGCCAGGGGCTGCGGGTGACAGCGGCGGGACGCTATGTTTTCCGGGTGGAACTGCTCGAAGACGATCAGCATGAGTGGCGTCCCGTCGCGTCAGTGCCTTTGCGGGTTGTGTTTACGGCGCCCAAGGATGGCTAACGGCGCCGGCTGTGCGTGACCGCAGGCGTGCTGCGGAGTAAGTTCACGGTCAACTGGAAGGTGGATCGCGGGGCGAATCCCGATGGCAGCGCGCGGGTGAATGAGCGGCATGTCACGCGGACGGAGAAACTGGCGGCGCGAGACGAAGGGACAAAGCATGGATAAAAATCGTCGTTTGGCTGTGGCCATCGCCTTATCGAGTACGTTTACTCTGATAATTGGTTTGCTATCGGATTTGGCAGCCCAATTCCTGACCCCTGCTGTTGCCAACAGACAAGTGCTGGTGTGGGGCGCTCTTGTAGCGACCTTTCTCGTTTCTTTGCCTGTCGCTATCTATCTCTCACTGCGGGAGTCATCCAGTAAGGATTCCATCCGTGCCGGAGCTCCGCCTCCTGCATCTTATGCCCGATTCTGGGGACGTGATGCACTGCTGGATGAATTGATGGCGGTACTACGCGAACCAAGCGTCAAGCCGATGATTGGTATTGACGGATTGGGAGGTATCGGCAAAACCGCGGTCGCCCGTGAGATCGTCGAGCGCAGCCTGAGTGAACATCTTTTCGATACCGTGATCTGGGAACCACGGGCTACTGGCATGATAGGCGCCGCAGAAACACGTCTGACCTGGCAGGCGTTCATTTCGGCAGTCGGGCGACAGCTTGGTGCTCCCCATATTCAACGTCTGTCGGCTGACGAACAAATGCAATATCTGGCGGGATTGCTGAAGACTGCCAGGATTCTGATTGTGCTAGATAACCTAGAAACTGCGGCAACTGATCAGGCCGAATTCGCACAACGACTGGCCCCATTGTTGCTGCCTTCCTGCAAAGCACTCCTAACCAGCCGGCGTCGGTTCACAGGCGATGTCTATGCAGTGCATTTGGCGGGACTGGATGAAGAAAGCAGTTTGCAATTGACGCGTCATGAGGCCAGGATGAAGGGGATAGGTCGCGTGATAGCGGCCTCCACCGACGAGCTACGCAAGATTGCGAGTGCGACGGGCGGCTCTCCCCTCGCAATCAAACTAATTGTTGGGCAGCTTCATCACTTACCTCTTGAACATGTCTTGAAGGCACTGGAGACAGTCCGTCTAGATGCGGTTACACCAGGAGAGGGTGACGAATATGTTGATTTCTACAAGAGTGTCTTCTGGCGGTCTTGGCGTGTACTTTCAGAAGAGGCGCAGAGATTACTGATTTCAATGGCCGTTTTTTCTCCGGGGCTTGGCGGTACCTTGGACATGGTGACTGGTGTCAGTGGCATAAATACAAACCGGGTATCCAGGCGAATCGATGAATTATGGCGCGCCTCACTGGTCGAGGTAGATAACGTTTCACTCCAACAGACACGCTATTACCTTCACCCATTGACACAATACTTTGTCAAATCAGATATCGTAAAAGAAGACTGAAACTGTACCGCGAGTAAAGCGCAGGGATTTATTGATAACATTCTGATCATGTTTACGTTTTCTTCATCCTATGCCTGTTTTCGACACCCCAATGGGTAGTAGGTCGTTAGACACTTGCCACAAGCCGTCGCGTAGAACGTTTGAGCGAAAACAGGACTGTTCCTACAGGTTGTATTCGATTTGCCAATGACCACAAGCTGTTGTATGGAAACA
>JAYRVL010000535.1:0-9201 GCA_041918575.1 Anaerolineae bacterium
CTTGCCTTCTGACTTGCCTTCTGACTTGCCTTCTGACTTGCCTTCTGACTTGCCTTCTGACTTGCCTTCTGACTTGCCTTCTGACTTGCCTTCTGACTTGCCTTCTGACTTGCCTTCTGACTTGCCTTCTGACCGATGAGCGACCTCATCGTAATAGGCGAGCAAACGCGGAACCACGTTGTCCCACGTGTAGCGCTGCGCGGTCTGCCACCCCTGCTCGCCCAGGAAGCGACGGCGCTCCGGGTCGCGCAGCAGCGCGATCAGGGCGGCAGCCAGACAGGCTTCATCTCCTGCTGGCGCCAACAATCCTTCGCGTTCGGGCGTCACCAGGGTGCGATAGCCGGCAATATCCGAAGCCACCACCGCCACACCCGCGGCCATGGCCTCCAGGAGAACCAGGCCGAAACTCTCGAAGCCACGCGCCGGCGCGCACACAATGTCAGCCTGCCGATAGCGAGCTACCAAGCCGGCCTCGCTCTGCGGCCCCACGAAGTGGACGCGCTGCAGGGCCAGTTCCAGCGCCTGCCGCCGGTAGGGGCCGGACTCGGCGGCGGTGTAGGCGCCGGCCACGGTCAGGCGGGCAGACGGGTGTTGACGTTCGACCTGGCGCCAGGCAGCCAGCAGAACGTCCAGCCCCTTGCGCGGCTCCAACCGCCCCACGAACAGAACCTCAGCGCCGGGCCGTTTCTCCGGCGGCCCCGTGCGCAAGAAGCGGCGATCAAGGCCGTTGGGGATCAGGCGGAACGGCAGGTTCACAAACTGATTCCAAAAAGCGGCTGTAGCGGCTGACACCGCCACATGACCGTCGAGCAGGCGCATGGCCGCAGGCCACAGGGAGCGCGCCCAGCGATAAAGGCGATTGCGGCCCTCGCGATAGGCGTGAAAAGTGCCTACCACGCGGATATGGCGTTGGCGACGAGCTTCAGCCAGCGCAGCCCACGAGACGCCAGGCGCCAGCGGCTCATGCACATGCACGACATCGAAAACTTCGGTCGCCAGCACAGAACGCACCCGGCCCGCGAGTCGCGGGTCAACGCTGATGTGCGATACCGCGCCCGAGTAGGGCCAGCTCAGCGTATGTGACGAAACACAGTGCAGCATACCATTCAGACCGCTTGCCTCGCGCCTGGTCGGGCCGCCTGAACAAGAGGCAATCACGCGCACGGTGTGCCCCTGTCGCTCAAGTTCCTGGGCCAGGCCGATCACGTGCCTGGTGACGCCGCCTGGGATGGCAATGTCGTACGGCGCGACAAGCATGATGCGTCGTCTACGCTCGTTTCCCACAACGGCGTCGTCAGGACCCATTGGTCGGGCTGCCATGTAATCAAACGCTCCAGTCGAGCGGCCAGGGCGATCAGGCCATTGGTCAAAGTGGCTTCTGGGTCTGGCGTTGAGCCAAAGACCAGAGGCTCCTCGATGTGCAGCAGCACACTCCCATCGCGTCGGCGGCTGGCGTGCAGCGGGACGATCGGAGCGCCCAGGCGCAGACTCAAGCGTAGCGCGCCGGCGGGCAGACGGGCGGCCGCGCCGCAAACCATGACGGCGCGGCCGCTGCCAGTTGTATCACGATCCATCATCAGACCGACCAGGCCGCCCTGGCGCAGCCGCCGCACAACGGGCGTCAAGAGCGCATCGCTGGGAACAAAGCGATGGCCGTGGCTGCCTCGCAGTCGGCACATCCAGGCGAACAGCGCAGGCGGTTGCAGGCGTTCGGCCGCGATGAGCGCCGGCCAACCTCGCGCAGCCAGGGCCTGCAGCGCCAGTTCACCGCCCGCAAAATGACCGCCCAGCAGAATGGCGCCCTGTCCCCGCCGGCGCAGTCGCTGCAAAACCGCCTCGCCTTCGATCTCTACACGTTCGCCCAGCGCGGCCGCGTCCAGCCGCGGCGCCAGCAGCAAATCGCGGTAGTTCAACCGCAGATGATAAAAAGCACGTCGAGCCAGGCGCTGCGCCAGTGGATCGGCAGGGGCGCGCTGCACCGCATGCCCCACGTTGTGCAGCAGGCCCCGTCGGGCGGCCGCGGTCCACGGCCATTGCCACATACTCCACGGCCCCAGGGCCAGCGCGGCAGCGGCAGGCGCTGCATGGCCGGCAAACCAGGCGCCGATGGAAGACGCCGCCCATCGTCGCGTATTCCGCGCCTCAACATTCTCGCACGGCTGCATCTAATGTCGCCTCACACAGAGCAATCTTACCCTGAAACGAATTCACTGTCAAACACAGAAACGCGCGGGAGACCATGCGCAGCGCAGGTTCGTGTAAAATTTGCGATGGCGACAAATCTGTGTTACATTGATAACAGATAATCATGACGACTCGCCTGACGAGCGACAGGAACAGTGATTCGATGACCTCGGCATGGATGCGCACCCGCTCGGTGTTAGTTCAACTTGCCACACGACGCTTGACCCTCTGGTTTTCCTTGCGCCATCAGCAGTCGCACATCTCGATACCCAGGGATCGCACCATGGACGAACGCCTGCAAGCCGCCGCTGATCTGCTGCGCCATTCGACCCGCACCGTCGTTCTCACCGGCGCAGGCATCAGCACTCCGTCCGGCATTCCCGATTTCCGCAGCCCCACTTCCGGCCTGTGGGCCACCTTCGATCCGCTCGAAGTGGCCTCGGTGTGGAAATTTCACGCCGCGCCCGAGCGCTTCTACGCCTGGATGCGGCCATTGGCAGACCAGATTCTGGGGGCCAGACCCAACCCCGCCCATACCGCGCTTGCCCGCCTGGAAACCGGCAACCTGGTGCATGGCATCATTACGCAGAACATTGACAGTTTGCACCAGGCCGCGGGGTCGCAGCGGGTACACGAGGTGCATGGGCATCTGCGCAGCGCCAGTTGCCTCGATTGTCATTTCCAGCGCGAAGCCGGCGACCTGTGGGACGCGTTCCTGCAGCGCGGCGAGCTGCCGCGCTGTGACAACTGCGGCGCAGTGCTCAAGCCAGACGCCGTCCTCTTTGGCGAGCCGCTGTCCTACAACACCCTGCGCCTGGCGCAAGAGGACGCCCTGCACTGCGACGTGTTCGTTGTGGTCGGCTCTTCGCTCGAGGTCGAGCCTGCGGCTGATCTGCCCTTCCTGGCCCATCGCCGCGGCGCGCAGGTCATCGTCTTCAACTACCAGCCCACGCCCATAGACGCCCGTGCAGCCCTCGTGGTGCGCGACAATGTCGCCATCGCCCTGCCGCGCCTGGCCGATATGCTTCTCGGCCCGGCCACATCGTAGGTCACGCCTCCGGCGTGACAACACCGTTTGCCACGAATCACACTTCTCGGCCCGGCAAAGCAAGCCAAACACTGGCGCCACACTTCGTAATCGGGCTACAAAAAGAGCCACTCGGTCTTATCCGAATGGCTCTTTTTTTATGTAAAGCGAAGACGCTTTGCGCCGCTTACGGTATCACAGGCAAACGCACCTGGTACAGCCCGCCTGGTTCGGCCATCAAGACGATCGTCTCGATGCCCACGAAGCGGTTGGTCGTATTGCGACCGCCGTCCACCACGATGGTGAAATGGTTGACTCCCACCGGCGTGGTTGCCGCGTCGAAATAGACCTGCATGGTCGAGGGTACCTGCCCCTGGTTGGGGTTGATGATCAACCAATCGTACGACTCGATCTCCGCCACGCCGGCCTTGCCCGCGTAATGCCAGCCCTTGCCCGTCCAGGTAAACGCCTCAGGCTCGGCCTGCATCTTGTCTTGCCACTGCGCCCACAGCCCCGCGGGAATGGCGCCGGCCACCCAGTGAATGCCGGCGCCGCCCCCATGCTGCGTGACGTACAGCAGCTTGGATTCTACCGGCTGGCTGCGATCCTGAATCCACATCAGGAAACTTTCCGAAACATCCATCACCGGGCCAACCATCGTCAGCGTCACCGGAATGTCCTGCGGCGCGTTCGTCACCCCGCCGCCCGTGGCCGTCACGCGTATCGTCGCGGTGTATGTGCCCGGCGTCAAGCCCGACGAATTGACGCTCACGCTGACATTGGCCGGCGTCGCGCCGCTGCCAGGCGTCAGCGACAGCCAGGCCACGCTCTCGACGATGCTGGCGGTCCAGTTCACCACGCCTGGCGTGCCGGTATTGCCGATTGTCAGCGTCTGGCTGGCAGGCGACGGCCCGCCCGCGGTGGCGTCGAAGCTCAGGCTGCCCGGTGAAACGGTCAGGGCCGGCGGCTGCACCGTGAAGCTGATCGTCACATTTTTCGGCGTCCCCGTGATGGGCGTGCCGTTCTTGCTGGCCGTCACCTGAATCGTGGCGCTGTAACTGCCGGAGGCCAGGGTCCCCGGATTGACCGTGACATTCATCGCCTGCCCGCCCGGCCCCGCGCTGCCGGAGCTTGGATTCAGCGTCACCCATGAGGGGCTGTTGAGCACCGTGGCGGTCCAACTGAACGTGCCGGTGTCCGCCGCGTTCTTGATCGTCACTGCCTGGCTGGCCGGCGCCGAGCCGCGGTAGTTGCCCGTGAAGCTCAAACTGGCGGGCGACACATCCAACACCTGCGCCCGCACTGTCATCGTCACCGTCACGTCTTTCGGGCTGCCGTTGATCGGGTTGCCGTTGCGCGTCGCCGTCACGCGAATCGTGCCTACATAGTTAGTGGGCGAAAGGATACCCGGGTTCACCGTCACGCTGACGCTCTGCCCAGCCGCGCCCGTGCTGCCGGAGCTGGGGCTGACGCTGAGCCAGGCGGAGCCGGCGGTCACGCTGGCTGCCCAGTTGATCGTGTCGGTGTTGCCGTCGTTCTTGACCGTGAAGGTCTGGCTGGCCGGGGAGCCGCCGCCGAAATCGGCCGCAAAGCTCAGGCTGGTCGGCGTCACATTCAGATTGGGGTTGACCTGCACGCCCTGGCCGTCTATGTTGCCGATGGCGAAAGAGCTTTTCCAACTGCCGGAATACTCCAGGTAATCGTTGTTCGTCTCCGGCTGCGGATAGTAGCGCACCGATGACTCGCGAATGATCGCAACCTCCGCGCGACCATCGCCGTCCAGGTCGCCGGCATCCACATCGTTCCAGTTCGGGCCAAGACCGGCCGGCTCGAAATCACGCATGGAGGCGCCGCTGGGGTTGCGGGTCGCCAACTGCACAACGTTATTGTCATTGACGCTGCGCAGCAGCAGCACTTCGTCGTCGCCGTCGCCGTTCAGGTCACCCACGGCCAGGCCGGTAAAGTTGGGATAGAGCTTCTCACCGTACAACTCATCCCACTGGTTGGTGGTCTTCCAACGCCAGACCCAAAACGAGTTGAGCTGGAAGAGCACGCCGGTGCGGCTCAGGGCCATTTCCAGTTTAGGGGTCGAATCACGATAGATTTCGCCGATGGCGATGTCGGTCCACACGAAGCCAGAGGTGCTGTCCAGCAACACGCTGAAGTTGTTGCCGCTCCAGGCCTTGACCAGCTTGTCCGCGTCGCGCAGCATGACGAAGTCGGCCTTCTCATCGCCGTCTATGTCGCCCGTCGTCAGCGTGCGGAACTGGCCGCCGAAGGTTTCGGTATAGACCTGGGTCCAGATCGTACCGGCGGCATCTCCTCGCCAGATGAACAGCTTCTCACCGCTGCTCTCGCTGTGCGTGGCCAGGATCTCATCGCGGCCATCGTTGTTCAGGTCGCCGCAGGCAATCAAACGCCAGGCGCGGCCCCCGGAAACCGTCTGCTCGAAGGTGACCGCGACAGCGCCCGATGGCCGGAACGGATCGAACGCCTTGAGCGTGCCGCCCTGGTAGGCCACGATCTCCATGTCGCCATCGCCATTGAGATCGCCCACGGTCAGCTTTTCCCAACCCAAATCGGGCGATTGCCAGTTCGCAGCCTGGAATCCGGACTGAACATACGGATCTTTCACGATGATGCGGCCGCGATTGTTCGAGGCGTTGTCAATCACCACGATCTCTTCATCCGTCGCGACAGCGCCGACCTGGCGAGCGGTGATCGGCGCCAGGCTGCTCAGAGGGAGCAAGATGACGATGGCTAGTAGACGCCATACAGTGGAAAGGTTCTTTTGCATTATTCTGTTTCTCCTGTGAAAATGGATCGAAAGGTATCTGCCATCGGGTTGCGATCAGTTGTGGCATTATAACATAGGCCAGGGAGGCCTCAAAACCCTCTCTCTCACGTCATTTTTACGTTTCGCCCTGCTTGTCCTATAATCCCTCCCATGTCTTTCGGATTTACACTTCTCGCTCATGACAGCGCCACCGCGGCCCGCGCGGGCATCTTCCAGACGCCGCACGGTCCCATTGCCACCCCCTGCTTTGCGCCGGTTGGCACCCAGGCCACGGTCAAAACCCTGACCCCGGCCGATCTGCACGAGCTGGGCGCCACGCTGATCCTGGCCAACACCTACCATCTCTACCTGCGCCCGGGCAGCGCCTTGATCGCGCGCCTGGGCGGCCTGCACCGCTTCATGGCCTGGGACGGCCCCATCCTCACCGATTCGGGCGGCTACCAGGTCTTCAGCCTGGCCCATCGGCGCAAGCTCGATGCCGACGGCGTCACCTTTCGTTCGCACCTGGACGGCAGCCTGCACCGCTTCACCCCCGAAAAGGTGATGCAGATCGAAGCCGACCTGGGCGCGGACATCATCATGGCGCTGGACGAGTGCCCCGACCCGCTCGACCGCCACTATAATGAAATTGCCCTGCAGCGCACCCACGCCTGGGCCGCCCGCTGCCGTGAAGCGCAGCGCCGCGGCGATCAGGCCCTGTTCGGCATCGTGCAGGGCGGTATCTTTCCCGATCTGCGCGTGCAGAGCGCCCATTTCCTGCGCAGCCTTGATTTCCCCGGCTATGGCATCGGCGGGCTGGCCGTCGGCGAGACCAAAGAGCAGATGTACGCCACGCTCGACATCACCACGCCGGAATTGCCCGCGGACCGCCCGCGTTACCTGATGGGCGTGGGCGCGCCCGAAGACCTCGTCGAGGCGGTGGCGCGGGGCGTTGACCTGTTCGACTGCGTCCTGCCCACGCGTGTGGCGCGCAACGGCGGGCTGATGACCCGCCGCGGCCGCCTGAACCTGCGCAACGCCCAGTACGCGGCCGACACGCAGCCGGTGGAAGAAGGCTGCGCCTGCGCCTGCTGCCGCACCTTCAGCCGCGCCTATCTGCGCCACCTGTTCAAGGCCGGCGAAATCCTGGCTCTGCGCCTCGCCACCGTGCATAACCTGCACTTCCTCCTGACCCTCATGGCCGACATGCGCGCCGCGATCAGCGCCGGCCGCTTCGATGAACTGCGCCGCGGCTTCCTGGCCGACTATCAGCGGCCCGACCAGGAGACGCGTCACCGCCAGCACGCCGCGCACCGCCAGCGCCTGGCGAACGGAGCAGGCGCATGAACCGCCTGGCGATTGTGCTCATGCTGGCCCTGCTGCTCAGCGCGTGCAGCGGCACCCCGCTCGAAACCCCCGCGCCGCAGCACTTCATCATTGCCGGCTCCACCAGCGCGCAACCGCTGCTGGCCTCGCTGACCGCCGCCTACCATCAGCAGCATCCGCACATCTCCTTCGAACTCCTGCCCGTGGGCAGCGCGCTGGGCCAGGCCATGCTGGCGAACGGACAGGCCGACCTGGCCGTCTCCTCCTGGCTAACCAGCACCGAGTTGCCGGGTTTGCAGGTCATGCCCATCGCCGCCGACGCCGTGACCGTCATCGTCCACGCGCGCAACCCGATCACCAACGTCACCCTGCTGCAGTTGCGCGACATCTACCGGGCGCGCCTGCTCGACTGGCAAGAAATCGGCGGCCGCAGCGCGGAGATCGTCGTCGTCAGCCGCGAAGACGGCTCCGGCACACGAGCCTTCTTCGAGGAGCACGTCATGGACGATCAGCGCGTCACCCTGACCGCGCTCGTCATGCCCAGCGAAGAGGCCGTGCGCGCCTACGTCGCCACGCACACCAACGCCATCGGCTACACCTCCCTCATCGGCGAGACCAGCGCCAGCGCAGGGGTAAAGACGTTGGCGCTAGAGGGCGTGGTTCCCGAACTTGCCACGCTGCCGGCCGCAGGTTATCATCTCACGCGCACGATCTACATCCTGGCGCGTGCGCCAATCGCGCCAGCCCTGCAGCCCTTTTGGGAGTTTGCGCAGCGGATGAAGGCAGAATAGAGGTTGGAGACCGGAGACCGGAGACCGGAGACCGGAGGTTGGAGACCGGAGACCGGAGACCGGAGACCGGAGACCGGAGACCGGAAAAACTCCCTTCTTCCACGAAACCCGATCTCCGATCTCTGATCTCCAATCTCCAATAGCTACAAGAAAGGACGGGACCCAATGACTGTAGCCGAGGCCACTGACGAAGTTCGCACTCAATTTCAACGGCTGGCGCAAAGCGCGGCGCGGTTGCGCGCCTGGCAGGCCACCTATGTGGACGCGCTGGCCGCGCAGCAAAAGGCCGCCTTGCTCGAACTGGCGGCGACCTACGCCGGCCAGCGTGAGTCCGCGCAGGCCGGGTTTCGCCAACAGGTGACGGCGGCAGGCGCCGGGTTAGCCGGCGAGGTGGCGCAGATTCATACGCGTTGGCAGGCGGACCGCGCGGCCTTTGCCTGGCTCGCCGGTTCCTGGCCCGCTGCGGCCGCCGAAGGTTACACTCCGCCCGCGCTGACGGCGCCCACACCCAGCAGTGTGCGCATCGGCCGCCTGCGCCTGGAGGGCGACCCCGGTGCGTGGGACATGCCCGCGTTGGCGCCCTTGCTCGGCCAATCGCACGTGCTCATCGAAGCCCGCGGCGACGCCGGCCGTGCAGCCGCCGGCCAGGCATTGCTGCAATCGGTGCTGCTGCGCCTGGTGTTGACCTGCCCGCCGCGCCGCGTGCAGTTGACGCTGTGCGAGCCGGGCGGCGCCGGCAGCCTGCTGGCCGGCTTCCTGCATCTGCCGCAGGAACAGCGCGGTCCGCGCGTTTTCGTGCGGCCGGACGAGCTGAGCGCGCAGTTGGCGCAGATCAGCGAGCACATCACGCACGTGGCCCAGGAACGGCTGCGCAACGTCTACGCCACGGTGGAGGCCTACAATGCGGCCAACCCCGCTACGGCTGTACCCTACCGCGTGCTGGTGATTGCCGGCCTGCCCGCCGGCTGCGACGAACGCACCTGGGCCGCCCTCCTGCAGGTGCTGCGCACCGGGCCGGCCTCCGGCGTCTACGTGCTGGCGACCCTGGATAGCCTGACGCCGCCCGCGCGCAACATCAACCTCGCCGACCTGGCCGC
>JAYRVL010000536.1:0-3465 GCA_041918575.1 Anaerolineae bacterium
ATGTCCGGGTCAGGTGATGAGCGGCTGCGCGGTTGCTGCGGCGACGTTCAACTCGCGCAGGAAGCGCTTGCGCAATTCTTCTTCCACGCGCTCCGGATCATTGCCATACGGGATGCGCCCGCCGGCCATGTGCGCGTGGCCGCCCGTGCCGCCCATCTCACCCACGACCTGGCGCACCATGCGCGCCGCATTGGCCTCCGCCAACTGTGTGCGCACCGCCATCACCACCTGGTTTTGGTAGCGCCCCCAACAAATGACCCAATCGGTGCCCTCCAGCCGGGCCAGAATGTCGGCCATCTCCGCGGCCATGTCTGGGCGCTCCATCGGCCCCAGGCTGGCCAGCGCCACCCGGTCGTACAACACGGTGCGCGCCAGGGTGTCGTTGAATGCCTTGAAGTAGCTGCGCGGCACGCGTGCCTGCTCGATCTTCGCCAGCAGCTTGGGGTCAATCAGGGGGAGGAGCACCATGTAGGCCCAGGCGTCACACTCGCAGGCGTCGCGGGCCAGGCCACGCGTATCGGTTTTGATGCCGTAGAAGAGCGCCGTCGCCAACTGGCTGTGGGGTCGAATTTCGGCCGCCACCAGGTACTCGGTCAAAATGGTGGAGGTGGCGCCGTAGCACTGCCGTACATCGCGGTAGCGCGCCTGGCGCTGACCCCGGCGCAAGGGGTGATGGTCGAACACGGCGACCACCGGCAAATTCGCTGGCCGTACATGATTGGAAGCGCCAACCTGGGTGTCAATCAGGACAATGGCGTCAACATCATCCCAGTTGATCTTGTCCACCTGGGTCAGGTGCATCTCCAGGTTGGCAACCAGGGCGCGGTTTTCTGCGCGGCCGATCATGCCGCCGTAGACGATGCCAGGGGTGATGTGGAGTCGGGCGCTCAGCACGGTCTGTAAGGCCCAGGCGCTGGCCAGCGCATCGGGGTCGGGGTCGTTGTGGGTCAGGATGACGAGCCGCTGGCTATTGTCGCACGCGTCGAGCAGCCGCTGCAGGCGGCGCTGCCCGCGTGGCATGTCGAACATGGGCAGCGGCTGCCCGCTGAACGGCATGACAAAACGCGGTGCTTCCAACGTGTCCGGCAGTTCAGTCATTGCAGGACCTCGACCCACTCGGCCTCGCCGATGCCGTTGCTGTCCAGCGGCACGCGCACGGTGCCATCGGCCTGCAGCAGCGTGTAGATGAGGTTTGATTTGCCAAACACCGGCACCGCCCAGCGCTCGTTGCCTCGCTGCTCCAGGCGTACCGGCACGTAATCCTCGCGTCCTGTCACCGAAGCGATGGGGCGGGCCAGGCGCGCCATGACGATACGCCGCGGCGGTTCCTCTTCGCCCTGCAGCAGGCGCAGGGTCGGCGCGACCACCAGATCGAAAATCACCATCGCGCTGACCGGGTTGCCCGGCAGCCCAAAAACCGGCTTGCCGTCACACACAGCCAGAATGGTGGGCTTGCCAGGGCGCACACTTAGCCCGTGCGCCAGAATGCCGGGCTGTCCCAGGGCTGCTATCACTTCCGCGGTCATGTCGCGCACGCTGACGGAGCTGCCGGCCGAGATCACGACCACATCGGCCAGGGCAAACGCCTGGCGGGCCAAGGCGCTCAAGGCTCCAAGTTGGTCGGGCGCAATGCCCATCAGGATCGGCTCGGCGCCGGCGCGATGAGTCAGGCCGGCCAGGGTGTAGCTGTTGATGTCCCGAATCTGACCAGGTCCTGGGGTCTGCGTGGGCGGCACCACTTCATCGCCCTGCGAGAGGATGGCCACGCGCGGCGGTTGCGCCACCGTCACCTGCGTGATGCCGACCGCCAGCAGTCCGCCCAGGTCGGCCGGGCGCAGGCGCCGGCCCGCGGCCAGCACGATCTCGCCCTGGCGCACATCTTCGCCGATCTGAATGACATTTTGACCGGGCGCGAGCGGGCGCAGGACTTCGATGGTGAACGGATAAGCGGGCCAAGCGCCGTCCGCGGCCGCGGACAATGGCCGCGGCGCCTGCACGATTTCAGTCTGCTCAACCATCACGACCGCATCGGCGCCTGGCGGGATCATGCCGCCGGTGTGTACGATGGTGCAGGCGCCGGAATCAATCGCCAGGCTGGCCGCTTGCCCCATGGCGGTTTCACCGATGACGCTGAGATAGGCGGGGAGGCTGGCCGAGGCGCCAAAGGTGTCCGCGGCCAGCACCGCGTAGCCGTCCACCGTGGAGCGGGCGAAACTGGGCAGATCGTGCGGCGCAATGACGGTTTCGGCCAGCACGCGATCCAACGCCGCGGCCGTCTCGATGGTGACGGTCGCGACCTTGACCGGTAGGTGTTGGCGAAACAGCCGCCAGGCCGCGGCTGGCGGCTGGACATTGAACAGTTCTGACATGATTGTTCTATCAGACATTGGGATTCACTGCGAATCCCAATGTCTCCTTGAGAGACACAAAGAAAGGAGATGTCCTTTGCGTCGTGGCGTCTCTGCGCCTTTGCGTTTAGGAATTCAACTAATTCCCGCTGCTGGACAGAGCCGAGAGTACGAAGATGATCAAGACGGCCATCACGATCAGGACGAAGAGCAGGACCGCCGGCAGGAAAACGGCGACGAGCGCACGGCCCCATTGGGTTTCTTCACCCACCACCAGGCCGTCGGCGCCCACGCGCTGTTGCACCCAGCCCAGGCTGACGGCCGTCGCTTTGGTGTAGATGAGCCAACCCCACACCGTGGCAACGATGCCGAGCAGGCTGCCCAGGCAGGGTACCAGCGCCAGGATGGTGAACAACTGCGGCACGCTGTAGAGCGGCGTGGTGGCGAGAAAATCGCGCAGGCTGCCCTTGGCGCCCAACAGCAGCCGCGCCAGCAGCAGCACCCAGATGCTGTAGCCGAGCCAGGCGCCCAGCCGCGTGAAGGGCGACGAAAGCCAGGCGCCCAGGGCCTCCAGGAAATGGCTCACCGCCCGCGGCAGGGGAGTGGGCAGCCCCACGATCCCTTCGACAATGCCCATGACGCTTTCGAACTGCTCGCGCGCCAGGGACAAACCCGCTGCTGGGACGCCGCCCGCGTTCTGCATCTGTGCGAGCACCTGATCGAAGGTGTCGCGCACGCTCTGCATGTCAGCCGCCGGATTGCGGACCGCTTGCCACAGAAAGCTGAGGCTGCCGGCAATCAGGCTGACGACGATGAGGAGACCAATGGCATAGCGCATGCCATCCACATGATCACGGAAGCGCACAAAGGCGTCGGTCTTGAGCGTCAGGATGTCGCCCAGCAACTTGAGCCACTTGACACGACCAAAGCCGCGGTCAACGGCGCTGTTCATATCGGTTGTCATTGTGCTATCCCTCCGGCCACCAGGCCCGCAAGCAGAGTGCTGAAGACGAAGCCAAGCACGGCCACGAGAATACCGAACAGGAGGCCCGGCGCCAGGGTGGCCACCACGGCGCGCGGCCAACTCAAGCCATGCACGGTTTTGAGCGCGGTGTAG
>JAYRVL010000537.1:0-2841 GCA_041918575.1 Anaerolineae bacterium
AGGCGATAGGTCTTCTTGTGTTCCAGGAACAGCACCGGGTCGGGCGAGCGCAGCGCGGCGCGCAGCAGTCCCTGCATGTCGTAGGGGGTGCTGGGCGCCACCACGTAGAGGCCGGGCACATGGCAGAAAAAGGCCTCGATGGACTGCGAATGATAGAGGCCGCCGCTGATGCCGCCGCCATACGGCGCGCGAATGACCATCGGCACGGAAAACTGGCCGTTGGAGCGATAGTGAAAGCGCGCGGCTTCGCTGACGATCTGGTTGAACGCGGGAAAAATGAAATCGGCAAACTGAATCTCGCAGATCGGGCGCAGGCCGTTGAGCGCCATGCCGATGCCGACCGCAATGATGGAAAGCTCGGAGAGGGGACTGTCAATGACCCGCTGCGCGCCGAACTCCGCAAACAGGCCCTGGGTGGCGCGGAAGACGCCGCCGCGCGGACCAACGTCTTCGCCGGTGATGATGATGGTTGGGTCGCGGCGCATTTCTGCGGCCATCGTGTCGCGCAGCGCTTCGATGTTGGTTTTGATCGTCATGGTCGTACCTCACATCCTGTTGAAGACGGGGAAGAGGGCATCTTCCGGTTTGGGATAAGCGGCGGCCATGCAGTAGTCGGTGGCCGCGTCCACCTGGGCGAGCACACGCGCCGCCATCTCATCATGCTGAGCCTCGGTCAGCACCCCGCGGCCCAGGAGCGCCTGTTCGAAGCGCTGGATGGGGTCTTTGCGCTTCCACTCCTCCACCTCTTCGCGGCTGCGATAGCTGCGGTCGTCATCGTCCGAGGAATGGGGCACTGGCCGATAGGTCTTGGCCTCCAGCAGGGTTGGCCCGTCTCCGCGCCGCGCGCGGGCCACAGCTTCGGCTGCCACGTTGTACGCTTCGAGCAGGTCGTTGCCGTCGTAAACCACGCCGGGCAACCCGTAGGCGCAGGCGCGATCGGCCACATTTTCCACGGCCATCTGCAGGGAAAGCGGCACGGAGATTGCGTACTGGTTGTTCTGGCAGAGGAAGATGACGGGTAGCTTGTGGATGGCGGCCCAGTTCAGGCCTTCGTGGAAATCGCCCTGGCTCGTGCTGCCCTCGCCAAAGCAGGTCACCACCACTTCGTCGAGTCCACGCAGTTTGGCGGCAAAGGCCATGCCCGCGGCCTGGGGAATCTGTGTCGCCACGGGGCTGGAGCCGCTGACGATGCGCAGTTGGCGGCTGCCGAAGTGCGCCGGCATCTGGCGGCCGCCGCTGCTGGGGTCTTCGGCTTTGCCAAAGAGAGGGAGGAGGAGGTCGGTGGGGGTGGCGCCCAGCGCCAGGTTGAAGGCGAGGTCGCGGTAGTAGGGGTGGAGCCAGTCGTAGCCGCGGCGCATGGCGAAGGCCATGCCAACCTGGCAGGCTTCGTGTCCCATGCCTGAGATGTGAAATGGCACTTTGCCCTGGCGATTCAACACCCACATACGTTCATCGAGTTTGCGAGAGAGCATCATGCTCTCCAGCATGGCAAGCAACTGGTTGCTGCTCAAGTCACCAGCGTAGTCGTGGGTGACGAACTGGCGCGGCAGCAACGCCGTCGAAACGGTACCTTCTGCGGTCATTCTGTCTTTCCTCTGTCTTGTTCCTATGAGTTCAATCGTCATTGATTCTGCCCGCACGATCGCTGCGGACAGTCGCACGTCCCCGGTGACGCGCGGATCGAATGCCCTTCGGTTGCCGGCGTCGCAGTATACCACAGATCAGCGACAACGATTGTAAGCCCTATTGCCTCTTGCACAACCAACCGATAGAAACCCCGCCTAGACCGGCGGCCAGGGAAAGTTGTAATAGGAGGGATGTTGGGAAGGAAAAACGGGATGGGCAATCAGCGCCTCGATGCGGCGGCGCAACGCGTTCAATTCGCCTGGACTGAGGAGCCGGCTCATCTCGGCGGTCAGCGGCTCGCCTTTCTGCAGTTGGCGCAGCAGGCGCCGGCCATCAGCCAGGATCGCGTCGGGGACAGGCTGCCCGGCAAAGTCCCAGATGACGGTGCGCAGTTTGTAATCGGTGTGAAAAGTCAGGCCGTGGTCAATCGCCCACAGGCGATTGCTGCCCCGGTCACGCAGCACATGCCCGGCCTTGCGATCGGCGTTGTTGATCAGCACATCGAAGGCCGCGATGCGCATCAACTGCTCGCCGAACGGGCCGTCGCGCAGATCGAAGTAGGTCTCATTGGGGTCGGCATCCACGAACATCTGCGCCATGCCCAACCCATGCGGGCCATCACGCAGCACGGTGGGCGGCGCTAACCACCAATCGAGCGCGGCGCTGACCAGGTAAGCCAGGTATTCGCGGTAGCAGAGCGTGCCGGCGCGGAAATCCCACAGCGGGGCTTCGCCGCGCTGCGGCTTGTAGATCGCCAGGGTGCGGAAGGGCGCCTTTTCGATCTGCACCAAGAAGGTGTAGTTGGACCCCCAGGGGATGTCCTGCTGCCCCTGCATGGCGCCATGCGCCAGCAGATCGAGCAGGCCAGGCAGGTCAATGGCCTGCGGCCCCTCGGGAACGGGTGCGGATGGATCGTGGTCTTTCTGCGCTGACGTGGTGGTCATGATTTTTCTCAATAGTCATCCCGTCGGTTGTTCATGAGCTCATGAGTTGTCTATAGCACGCCTGGCCTGGCCGACAAAGTGAGCCGACTTCCAGTCAGGCAATTCAGGAATTCCAAATAAGGTCCAAATAAGGTCAAATATAGGCGTTGATCGGACCTGGATTGGAGGCTTCAGCCGGTTTCTTAGCCAGCAAAGCCGCAAACTGCACTGGCTAAAGCCTCGATTCCGGTCACATTTGGAATTCCTGCAGGCAATTTGACAAAATAGGCAT
>JAYRVL010000538.1:0-3301 GCA_041918575.1 Anaerolineae bacterium
AGAAGCCGGTCGCCGCGCCCGCTACGCCTTTCTGGCCTCGGCAGCGCAGATGGTAGGCGCCCGCACGGTGGTCGTGGCGCACAACGCCGACGACCAGGTGGAAACGATCCTCATGCACTTCCTGCGCGGCAGCGGGCTTTCTGGCCTGCGCGGTATGCTGCCGCTCAGCCCCCTGCCGCGACCGCCCTGGGGACGCGCCGTGGTGGACCCGCCTTTGAACGCGCTGCCCCAGCCCTCGGCCGCGGCAGACTTGCGCCTGGCGCGGCCTTTGCTCGACGTTCCCCGCGCCGACATCGAAGCCTACTGCCGCGCTCATGCCCTAATCCCGCGGCTCGACCACACCAATTTCGATGTCACCCTCTTCCGCAACCGTCTGCGCCATGAACTGCTGCCCCTGCTCGAAACCTACAACCCCGGGGTGCGCGACGCCCTGCGGCGTTCGGCGCTGGTCATCAGCGATGAGCAGCAGGTCTTGCGCCAGATGTTGGCAGACCTCTGGCCGCAGGTCGTAACGCAGAGCGCCGGTCGCGCCATCACCTTTAGCCTGGCGTCCTGGCGCCCGCTCCACGCAGCCTGGCAGCGCAGCCTGCTGCGCGAGGCCATTCACCGCCTGCGGCCCGGCCTGCGTGATGTCGGTTTCCAGCATGTGGAGCGGGCGCGGCGTTTGCTCGCCAGCCCCGCCTGCGCCACCGGTCAGCGCGTCACCCTGCCGGCCGGGCTGGCGCTGACCGTGAGCTACACCACCTTCGCCGTGGCCGACGGCCAGGCCCCGGCCGATGACCGCGCCGGGCCGCAGTTGACGGTTTCCGCCCTGCCGGTGACCGCGCCGGGCGTCACCCTGCTGCCGGACAGCGGCTGGCAGCTCCAGGCCGAGATGCGAGCGCCGGATGCCCTGCCGCCCGCCTGGCAAAGCGCAAACCAACCCTGGCGTGCTTTTCTCGATGCCGACGTGCTCGGCCCGGCGCTCTTCTTGCGGCCGCGCCAGCCCGGTGATTGGTTCTGCCCGTTGGGCTTGGGCGGTCATCGCACCCTGCTCAACGCCTTCATGATCAACCACAAGCTGCCGGCGAGCCTGCGCCCACGCTGGCCGCTGCTGATCGGCGCCCAGGGCATCGCCTGGCTGTGCGGCCTGCGCATTGATGAACGCGCCCGCGTGCAGCCGCATACGCAGCGCGTGCTCTGCCTGACCTGGCGCTGCGGCCCTGGGCAGAGTTAGCAACGTTCAGAGTATGGAGCAAACAAGCACATGAAAGAACCGCACGTAGCGCTCAAGCCGGGCAAGGAGAAGCCGGTGCGCCAGCGCCATCCCTGGGTGTTCTCCGGCGCGCTGGCGTCCATCGTCGGTGAGCCGGCCGATGGTGATGTGGTGCAGGTGCATGATGCGCACGGACAATGGCTGGCCTGCGGCTATCTCAACCGCCGTTCGCAGATTGCCCTGCGTCTGTTGAGCTGGCAGCGTGGAGAGGTGGTGGATGATGAGTTCTGGCGACGTCGCCTGCAGAGGGCCATCGAAGCACGCCAGACCCTGGTCGCCAGTCAGGGCGCCAACGCCTTGCGCCTGGTCAACGCCGAAAGCGACGGCTTGCCGGGCCTGATTGTGGATCGCTACGGCGATTGGCTGGTTCTGCAGTTGTTGACGGTGGGGGTGGCGCAGCGTCAGGCTCTGTTCGTGCGGCTTCTCGATGAGCTGCTCGCTCCGGCCGGCATCTACGAACGCTCCGATGTGGATGTGCGCAGCCATGAGGGACTGCCGCTCGTCACCGGGCGGCTGTTGGGCCAGGCGCCGCCGGCGCCGCTTTGGGTGTCCGAGAATCATCTTCAGTTTGGGGTCAGCCTGGCTGAAGGCCAAAAGACCGGGTTCTATCTCGATCAGCGCGAGAACCGCGCCCGCCTTGCCGCAGCGTTGACCGCCATGCCAGGCAGCCGGGTGTTGAACTGTTTTTCGTACACCGGCGCCTTTGCCGTCTATGCCCTGGCCGCGGGCGCGGCGCACGTCACCAACCTGGACAGCTCATACCCTGCGCTGGTCATGGCCGAGGAAAATCTGCGCCGCAACGGCTTCGATCCTGATGAGCAGGCGGAGGGCGTGGCGGGCGACGTTTTCCAGGTGCTGCGCGATCTGCGCCAGCAGCGGGCCAGTTTCGACGCCATCATCCTCGATCCGCCCAAGTTTGCTCACACGCAGGCGCAAGTGCAGGCCGCAACCCGCGGCTACAAGGACATCAACCTGCTGGCGCTGCATCTGCTGCGCCCGGGCGGGCTGCTGGCCACCTTTTCCTGTTCCGGGCTGGTCAGCGCCGATCTGTTCCAAAAAGTGGTCTTTGGCGCCGGTCTCGATGCGGCGCGCGAAGTGCAGATCATCGGCCGCTTTACGCACAGCGCCGATCATCCCGTGCTGCTCAGTTTTCCCGAAGGGGAGTATCTCAAAGGACTGCTCTGCCGGGTCTGGTGATCAGGCGACGATGGTCGGCTCGGCCATGTCGCTGCACCACCAGGCGTGTGTCATGCGCAGCGAGTTGAAGCCGGCGCCCGGCCGTCCCTGACGATCGAGGAGAATCAGCCCGGCCCAACCGCCCGTGCGCTCGGCCAGGAAGGCCAGTGCGTCTTGCGCCGCGGCCTGTGGATCAAGGCCCCGCTCCAAGCCCTCTACCGCCCGGCGCGCCAACAGCGTCCGTGCAATCGTCTCGCCCCATCCGGTGGTCACGCACGCGCCTGCCTGGTTGTCCGCGTAATAGCCGCAGCCGGGCAGGGGAGAATCGCCCACGCGCCCCGGTTTTTTCCATGACATACCGCCGGTGGAACAGGCCGCGGCCAGGTTGCCGTGCTGATCGCAGGCCGCCGCGCCCACCGTGTCGGCCGCGGCGCGGCGGCGCTCGGCCGCCAGGGTGGCGGCGAAGTTGGCCCGCTGCACCTGGCTGAACTCATGCGCTCGTTCGGGCGTCAACAGCGCTTCGGTCGGCGCCAGGGCAATCCCCTGCGCCTGCGCAAAGGTTTGGGCGCCTTCGGCGGCAAACAGGATGTGCTCGCTCTTGTCCATGACCAATCGAGCCACAGCAATGGGATTGGTCACGTGTTTGATGCTGGCGACGGCGCCTACGCGCAGATCGCGACCATCCATCAGGCCGGCGTCCATCTCGATCGTGCCGGCGCTGGTGAGGCAGGAGCCACGCCCGGCATTGAAGGCGGGCAGATCTTCCAGGATCATCACCGCTGCTTGCGCGGCGTCCAGCGCAGACGCGCCAGCCGCCAGCATTTCGAAGCCGATTGTCGCCGCCTGTCGAATGCCGGCCGCATGAGGGCC
>JAYRVL010000539.1:0-2975 GCA_041918575.1 Anaerolineae bacterium
CCCAGCAGGCGCTGGGCATAGCCGCCGGCGAGCCCGCGCGCTGCCGCTTCAGCCAGCAGGCCCGCGAACTCGGAACCCTGATCATAAATGCGAAGGTAGCCCTCCGGCTCGCCGACTGCCAGCGCCTGGCGCACAGCCTCCATCGCACGGCGGTTCTCGCCGAGGGCGTTGTACGCCAGCGCCTGCACGATGCACAGCTCAATGACCCGTTGCCCCAGGCCGCGTTCCTGCGCCAACGCCAGTTGTCGTTCGACATAGGCCAGCGCCAGGTGCGGCCGGCCCAGGATGGTCTGGCTGCGTGCCCAGGCCAGGTGCGCCGCGTGCTGCGCCTGGCCCCAGGGCTGCAAGCCCGGCGTTTCCTCACGGAGCAGTGGGAGGGGTTCAGCTTCGCGCGCCCAGGGCGCCTGTGTGAGGCTTGCGATCGCAGCGGCAGGGTTGCGCATCTGCATCTGTCCGCGTAAGGCCTGTATGTACAGGGCCCCGTCGGGCCACGCCGCTTCCAGTTGCTTTACCGCGGCGAGCGCGCCCGCCATGTCTCTCTGGACCTCGCGCAGGCGGGCCAGATGGGCATACGCTGGCAGGTCAAAACCGCGCGTCCATTGCACCAGATCCAGGCCACGCAGGATCAGCGTCTCCGCCTCCGCCAGCCGGTCGCGTTCGAGTGCGATCGCACCCAAGCCGATATCCAAAGCCCCGACGATCGGCAAGGTCCGGCCATCCGGGCCGGCAAAAGCCGCATAAGTGGCGCGGGC
This sequence comes from Anaerolineae bacterium, assembly GCA_041918575.1. GTDB lineage: Bacteria > Chloroflexota > Anaerolineae > SSC4 > Amarolineaceae > Amarolinea. The sequence continues at coordinate 753 of JAYRVL010000539.1, forward strand.
CTCCTTGTAGAGCCGCTCGGCGCGGCCAAGCTGCCCCATCTGCTGCGCCAGGCGGGCGCGCGAGGTGGCGGCGTTGGCGGCCGCGAAGTGGTTCCTTCCGGCCAGCCCCAGCCGTTCCGTCTCGGCCAGTGCTGTGTCAGCGCTGCCAGGGTCGCATAGGGCCAGGCGCGCGTAGGCGATATTGAGGGCGGCAATGCCGTGCAGCGCCGTGTCGTCCGGCGGCAGCAGACGCCGCGCTTCTTCCGAGAGGGCAATGGTGGGCCGCGGATCGCCGCCATTGATCCCGACAATGCGCGACTGGTAGGCCCGCACGGACACGATGTGGCCGGCAAGCCAGTCCCGTTGGGCTGCATGTTCGGGCGTTTGGGCGAGCTGCTCCGCCTGACGCAGTCGTTCTTCGCAGAGACCGCGCCGCTCAGCCTGCTGCGTGAAGGCCAAAGCCCAGGCATGGTAAACGCAGAGCGCGGGGCGGCCAGCGATCTCAAATTCTGGTAGATTGCCAAGCCAGCCCAACACGGTTGGCGTCTCGCTTCTGTATATCATTGGTAAGGCCGACCGCTCGATCGTCTCGGCGGCGAATGAGAAATCTCCTGTCGCCAAGGCATGTTTTACGGCCTCATGCGCCAGGCCCTGGGCAGCAAACCAGGCGCTGGCCCTGCGATGCAGGCCGGGTACCTGGGCCGGCTGGGCCCGTCGCAGCCGGCTGCGCAGGAAGTCTGCAAACAGGTGATGGTAGCGGTACCAGCACCGGTCGTCATCCAGCGCGATCGTGAAAAGGTTTCCCCGCTCCAGTTGTTCCAGGATTGCCTGGTTGTCTGCTCCGGCCTCCGGGACGCCAGGGAGCTCATCCGCCAGGACTGCGTCGCACAAGTCCGCGCGCATGCGGTCGAGGATCGAAGTGCGGAGCAGGTAACTCTGGATGAATTCGGGTTGACGCTGCACGACTTCGGTCATCAAGTAATCCACGATGTAGCGGTTGCTGCCGGCGAACGCCTTGACGAAGTCACCGGGATCGGAGCGGCCCTGGAGCGAGATCCCGGCCATCTGCAGACCCGCGACCCAGCCCTCAGTGCGCGTTTCGAGTAGGCTGAGGTCTTCCGGCGACAGGCTTAGCTGCATGATCTGGCGTAGAAATACATCGGCTTCATGCTCATTGAACCGCAGATCCGCGATGCGAATCTCGGTGACCATCCCGCGCGCCCGCAGGCGCGGAAGCGGTATAGGCGGATCGGAGCGCGTGGCGATCACAAGATGCGTGTTGGCCGGCAGATGGTCAACTGCATAGGCCAGGGCTTGATGGATGGGCGGGCTGTCAATGACGTGGTAATCGTCGAGCACGAGCACGAAGTTGTATGGCGATGCATTCAACTCATTGAGCAGCAGCGCCAGCACCTGCTGGGTTGCGGGGGCTTGTGCCGAACGCAGCACCGCGGCCGCCGCGGCGCTCAGTCCAGGCGCCGCGACATCCACGGCGGCGACCAGGTATTGTAGGAAGCGGAGAACGTCGTTGTCGTCCTCGTCGAGCGCCAGCCAGGCGATGCGATAATCGCCGATCAGCGCGTGGACCGCGGAGTTGAGCAGTGTCGTCTTGCCGAAACCGGCCGGCGCCGAGACCAGGGTCAGTGGCCGAGTCAGACCGGCGACCAGTTTGGCCTGCAGATCGGGACGCGCTACCAGGTCTTGGCGCGGCGGCGGCAAGTGAGTTTTGGTCACCAACAACGGCGGCGAGGCGCCCGAGTGCGATGGATAGTCTCCGGCCATTCTTACCCTCTGGTTTCAGTGGATCACAAAGCGAGCAGAGCGAGGTGCGTCTCTTGTGCCGGCATTATATCATCAATCTCAGGGCAGCCATATTCCCTGCTGTTCAAGCCTCGCCGCACTTCGGCGGAAGCCAGTTGCAGACGGACCGCAACAACCAGGGCAAAGACGACTCATCCGGCGAGAGCGCCAGGGTGATCTACTTGAACGGAATACTGCGCGCACTGTGCGCTTTTAGACAAGCATCCCCCCGCCAAAACCCCTATACTGTCCCCAAGTTGGAACCGATCTCAACAAACCCCATTTGACTTAAAGGGAGACCCCGTGCAAACAACAACTTCCCGCTCAAGATTGAGCCGCCGCAACTTCCTGAAACTGTTGGCAGCGGCCGGAGCAACGGCCGCCGCCGGCTCCGCCCTGTCCTTTTATGCCCCGTGGCTCGATTATGAGCAAGCGGCCAGACAC
>JAYRVL010000540.1:0-7894 GCA_041918575.1 Anaerolineae bacterium
GGACACACGGCCGCCAGCGCGTGGTCGTCCAACGCTGTTTTGTGCGCGGCCGCGGCCGTGGGCGCCGGTCTGCTTGGGCAGGTACCCACGGCCGATCTGGACAGCTTGCGTGAATTTGGCCTGCGCCTGGGGCGCTGGGCCGACTCGCGCCGCCTGGATGACCTGCACGAAGCGCAAATGGCCCTGCGCCAGGTGCGCCAGCCCGAAGTTCGCCGTCACTTGCGCAGTCTGTTGGTTTCCTGAATTACCCACAGCCGCCGCCGCTGGGGCCGCGCTTGAGTTTGAGCTGAATTTTGGGGGTGTAATCTACCGCGAACTCATGCGGATCGGGGGTGGCGGCCGGCGATTGGGCGCCCAGGGCCAGCGCAAAGTCGTAACGCAGACGGTCGTCGCCCGGAGAAGGCGTGGCCGGCGGCAGTGCGGGGTCGGCGCTGGCGTAGGTTTCCAGCCAGTGGTTGAGGCCGCCCTCCAGGATGTAGGCGTTGGGCACGCTTTCGGCGGTCAGCATTTTCCAGGCCTCGGTGGCGGCCGTTTCGTCGTTGCTCATGGTGACGAAAATGGTGTTGGCCGGCTCCAGCAGCAGATCAGGAATGCGGGTCGGCAGGGCCGCCAGGGTTACCCGTTCTGCTCCGGCAATGTGAAACAGGTTGTAATCTCCTTCGCTGCGCACGTCGAGCAGGATGACCTTCAGCGCGTCGTTATGCAGCGTGTCCAGCAGCTCAGCCGGCGGAATTTGCACGCTGCGTTCAGCCAGCAGCGGATCTTTGGCGGGGGCCAGGGCCTGCCACTTGTCCGCCGCGGTGGGCTGACCGATGATGATCAGGATCACCGCGCCGAGAACCATCAGGCCCGCGCCGGCAAAGCGCATCTTCGGTTCCAGTTTCAGGTTCTTGCCGCCCACGAGGCGTTCCAACTGTTCGCCGCCCCAGAACATGAAGAGCGCCATTAGGATGACGAGCAGGACGACCACGCCGACGGGCAGCCCCAACCAGTCCTGAATGGTGAAACGGCCCATGTAGGACGAATTCCAGAAGACCGCGAAGGAGTCCACCGTTTCACCGAAGAGGAAGATGCCGAACAGCCCGCCCAGGACAAAGAAGAGGCCATCGAGCTTGAAGGTGGCGAGCGACACCAGCGAGGTGCCGGGGCAGAAGCCGCCGATGATGAAGCCCACGCCCATGATGAGACCACCCACAATGCCGGGCCACAGGTAGGTGGGGTTGACCCACACCAGGTTATAGTCGAGCAGGCCCAGGCCGGAGGCGGTGAAGATGAGGAGCATGGCCACGATGATCGCGCCAAACATCACCTTGAGCACCGTCAGGTCCTTGAAGTAGAACTGCCGCGCCAGCTTGAGCGAGTTGCCGAAGCCGGCGCTCTCCAGCACATAGCCGAAGCCCACGCCGATCAACAAATAGACCACATATTGGCCCCAATGGCCGAGTAGGGTTGCTAACGAAAGCGGAAAAGGCGCCATGATGTCTCCTTTGGATGCCTGATGGATGCCTGATGGATGCTTGATGGATGCCTGATGGATGCCTGAATCTAGTTCCAGAGTTTGCGTACGAAGTAGGCCACCGCGTAGCCGCCGCCGAAGACCGCAAACATGAAAGCCCACGAGCCAACCGAAAGCACGGAGCCGCCGGAGAGCGCCTGGCCGGAGGTGCAGCCGCGGGCAAAACGGGCGCCGTAGCCCATGATGGCGCCGCCCAGGAAGGCCATGGCCCAGCGCGTGCGCGGGGTGATCTGCGGGCCGCGCACCGTTTCTACTTTCAGGCGGCCGTTGCGCCAGCCGGAGAGAAACCCACCAATCAGGGTGCCGATGACCATGTAGACCAGGTAGGAGTCGAGCGGGTTCTTGTTGCCGCCGGCCAGCTTGACCAGGTAGGGCAGGCGGTCCATGTGGCCGGGCGCGACCAGGTCTTCGATGAAGGCGATGATGCTGTTCAAGCCGCCGGATGCGCCCAGCCCATTGCCGGTGAGGAAGAAGGCCAGGAAGAGCACCAGGCCGAGCAGGACCGCGGCCAGATAGGGGTGAATGTAGTCTTTGGCCGGGCGTGCAAACAAGACGCGGCCGACCGCAGCTTTGAGCGAGGGCCGGGGGGAGAGAGATTCGGTATTAGTTGCCATGAGATGGCGCCTCCTGGGCTAGTTCAAGGATGTCCCCACCGCCGACGGGCGAGGGGAGTGCTTCATACGTTTCCACCATGTCCCATCCGTTCATCATGGCCTGGATGTTGGCCAGCGGGGTGTGCCCGGTGGTGGTGAGATAGACGTGCAGGACGACGAAGGCGGCGATCAGCCAGGCGATCAGCGAATGCACGGGGGCCAGCAAGGAGAGGCCGCCCAGGCGTTGCGCCAGGTCAGGCCAGCGCTGCGCGCCCCACATGAGCGCGCCGGTGATGACCTGTCCGGGCAAGAGCACGTTGAGCAGGCCCAAATAGGTGAGCTGCTGCAGCGGGTTCAGCTTGCGTTCAGGACCTTTTTCGAACGGATGCGGCTCGTTCTTGAAGATGCCCTGCAGGTAGAATTTGGCCTGTACGATGGCCTGGTCGTAGAAACCGGCCGGCCGCGGAATGAACTGCTTGATTTCGCCGCTCGCCAGGTGGTAGAACAGCGAGAGGGCGGCATTGATGACGACGATGGCGGCCAGTATATTATGCACCTGCACCATGGACTTGAAGGCGAACAGGCCGAACAGATCGGGCTTGTGGATGATCAGCCCGGTGAAGATCAGCCCCAGGATGGTGAAGGTCTGCAGCCAGTGCCAGAAGCGCTCGTAGACGGTGTACACGTACACTTGCTTGAGCTGCGGGGTGTGTTTGGGCAGGCGCAGCGCGGAGGCAAAGCGCAGCCCGCCGTGCGCCCCAACGGCCAGCAGCGTGCTGAGAAAGGCGATCATGCCGAACCAGTCAATCCAGGACACGCTCGATTTGCCGAAGATGTAGAGGTCGGCGCTGGCGGCGCTCGCTTCGTAGCGCCAGACGCCATCCGCGGCGTCGAACAGGCGGCCGTCCATGAGCGTGCTGCCCGTCGCCAGCAGGGTTGGGGTGACGCCGCTGGGGCCGCTGTCGGTCACCGTGAACAACTGGGCCAGGCGTGAATCTGCGCTGTGGCAGGCGGTACATTCGCGGGTCACCCACTCACCGTTAGTCACATCGTGGCTGATGGTGTAGGGCTGCACGTCGCCGGCGATGCGGGGATTGGCCAGGCCCAGGGCCGTCAGGCGGCTGGCGATGATGGCTTGTTTGGCGGGGGTGTCGAGCACGAGCTCGGTTTCGTTCAAGGCGCCGTTGTGATCGGCGTCCAAGCCGGCCATCACAGCGGACGCATAGCCTTTGCCGTCGAACCAGGCGGCCTGCAAGTCGAGCAGGCGCACCGGCTGCGCAGGATCACCGTAGACCCAGTACCAGGCTGTCACGAGGTTGTGCGGGGCCAGGCGCGTCTTGCCATCCACATCCTGGCGCAGGAGCAGCGCGGGCTGGTAGCCGCTAATGAGGGACGCCGCGGCCTGCGGGTCGCCATCCACGCCGCGGTACTCCCGCCGCGGCTCGCCGTCTGCTGTGAGGGCGGTCCAGTCCACGCTCTGCAGCGCGGGCGCGTAGACCTGCGGGATGTGGCAGGTTTCGCAGGCGACGGTTGCCAGGTGGCGGTCGGTGTAGGGCAGCCATTGGTGGGTGCTGGCGGCGTTGTGGCAGCTATCGCAGCGGCGCATGGTGTCGGTCAGTTCCGGCGCGATGGCGTGCTGCGCGGTGGCGCCTTTGGCGAAGTCGTGCAGGGGACGCTGCAAGTATTCGCCGAAGTCGAGACGGCGCGGATCGAAGGCCAGGTGCGCGGGCCGGGTTGCGGCGCTTTCCCGGAAGTAGATCGGGTTGTTGAGGGAAAAATGACAATCGGTACACTGAAGCTGCCGCGCGGCGTGAACGTCCCAGGGCCGGGTCAGTTCTGCTTTGCCGGTCAGGTTGAGGCCCGAAGCGGAGATGCGCTGCCCGGAGATGATTTGGCCGGTGGTCAGGGTGCTCCATAGCGTGGTTGTCGTTTGGGTCAGGGAAACGGGGGCGCCAGCGCCAGCGCCGGTCTGCACCAGGCCGTGGCACTGGCCGCAGTTGGCGCTGCTGGGGTCCTGCACGGTGGTGAATTCGGTCTTGAGCTGGCCGTCAGCCTCGAACGCGGCGGCATTCCAGCGGAAGCCGTTGCCATCCGCTTCCACCAGGCCGGTACCGAGCAGGGTGGCGGTGTTGGCCCAACCGAACTGACCGCTCTGCAGGGCGGCGATGCGTGCGGCGTTGTTGGGGTTGGGCAGGTGACAGAGGAAGCAGTTCATCTCCACCACGCCCGATGCGGCCCAGTCCCAGGCGGCGGCCTGACCGCTGACGGGGTCGAGCACGGCGGTCTCTGGGTTGCTGGCGTCGGCGGGCAGGGCGCTGAGCGGCTGGCCGTCACGCGTGACCAGGGCCGGGCCGCCGCCCACGTGCCGATCGCCAAAATCCATGACCCATTCAGGCGTGCCCAGGTCGAGCACACCGGCCAGGGAGAGGTAGCGGTAGCGCAGGGGGTCCCAACGGCCAAAGGCGCCGGCGCTGCGGTCCCAGGCGCGGGCGCCGGTGGTCTGGCCGGCCTGGTTGAATTCATCCAGGCCGAGGGTGGCATGGTAGCTGTGACTCTGAATGAAGGCGGTGTCGTGGCACGCGCCGCAGGTTTTCAGCGTGGAGACCGGATTGCCGGAGATCAGCACGGGCGCGGCGTCTTCATCGAGCAGCTTGAACTGCGGATGGATGGGCGGCGGCTGTGAGATCGGCATGCCAGCGGGCTGAGCCGCGGCCCAGGGTAGGCCGATCAACGCGGCCAGGAGGAGCGGTCCGCAGAGGGTCAGAAGCATGGAGCGGTGTGACATTTTCATGATGCGCCTCTATTTCGCCTTCAGGCGTCCGCCCCAGGTGATGGGGTCGCCGGGATAGCCCAGGGCCTGCCAGTTCATGCGGCCGTCCGCGCCGTGGCACGATTCGCACTGCAGCGCATTGTCGGCAGGTTGCACCATGTGCGTGGTCGGGTAGTACATCCAGGTTTCGGCAAAGCCGTACTGCCCGGAGAAGGTGATGCCGGCGTCCTGCGCGCCCAGCGCGAGGGCGGAGGGCCAGTCGAAGGTGGTCCAGTAGCCGTTTTCGCCGGCTGTGCGCGGGGCCAACAGGGTGTTGGTCGCGGTGTCGTAGGGCTGTTTGGCGACATGAATCTTGAAGGGGAAGATTTTGGCGTTGGGGTCGTTGATGTCGCCGGCGGGCAGGTTGATCATGGTCGGCTGCGTCGGCGTGATCGTGTCGCCCAGCAGGTAGCGGTAGGCGTTGCTGCCGTTGAACCAGTGGTAGGAGGGGGTCACGTCTTCTTCGTAATGAAACTCGCCCTTGATCTTCAGGTAAGTGTAGTGATCCTCTGGAATGTCCTGCCCGGCCGCGGACCAGTCCCAGGTGACTTTGGTGGGGTTCTTGAGCGCCATTGCGGGGATGTGGCAGGACTGACAGGCCACGCTCTGGGTGTGGGCATCGAGGCGTTCGTCCTCGTGCGGGGTGTCGGCGTGGCAATCGGTACACTGCACCTGCTCGGTCGGTTCGATGGCGATGTTGTCGGCCAGCAGACGACCCTTGATGGCGTGGTCCTGCGTGCGGTGGCAGTCAATGCACTGCAAGTTCAGGCTGCTCATGTGGACATCGAGATTGGCCGCCGGGAAGTTGAGGCTGGTGTCCAAGTCGCCATGTTTGACGTTGTTGCCGCCGCCGCCATCGTAGTGGCAGGCGCCGCAGTTCTCACGCCCGGGCCTGCCCACGCTTTGGGCCGCAGCGGCCAGGTCCACGCCCTCGGCCGGATAGCCGAAATCGCCCTTGCCGTAGGTGGAGAGATCGGCGTGACAGATCAGGCAGTCCACATTGAGCTGGTTGCTGAAGTCGAACTGGTCGTTCTCCCAGCCGTAGCCAACGTGACAGCTCATGCACTTCTTTTCATTGCCCTGCGCGCTGATGCAGAAGTTGTTGATCTGGGTCTTTTTGCCGATCGTCACCGGGTCTGTGCGCCAGGTGGCGGTCATCGGCTGGCTCTCCCAGGTCCAATGGGTGGTCACCATGATCTGCGTGGCGGAATCGGGATGACATTTCAGACAGGCTGCGGTTACCGCGGCCCCATCGGGATAGGGGCCGGTGAGTAGATGCGAGTGATCGGTCTCCGGGACGCGTGTGAGCAGGGCTGATTGGGGCGCGTCGGGCGCGGTGGCGGCCTGCGGCCGCAGCAAGATGAGCGGCACGAGGATCACCGCCAGGGTGACGGTCAGGCCGATGGCCCAGGCGGCGTTTTTCTTGATGAAGGCGGGAAGGTGCATAGCGAAGCTCCCGATATATTGAGATGGCGCCGGCAATCTACGGCGCTCAGTTGACCAGTTCTGGCGCGGCCGCGCCGCTCAGTTGGGCAATGCGGGTTAAGGCCAGGCGCGCCAGAAAGGCTTGGTAGCCGATGCTCGAGAGCGCATTGGCAATGACCGCCAGTAGCTCGGTGATTTGCAGGGCTTGCTCGGCGCTGACGATGACCAGCGAGTCTTGGGCGGCGGCCAGGGCGTCGCCATCCACCCCGATGCGGGCGCCTGTGGTTAGCGCTTGCTCGCCAAACGCGGCCGGATCGGCCGCCTCGGTGAGGAACTGACCGGCCGTGACCATGCCGACGCGCCGCCCGGCCACGACGACCGGCGCGCTGGCGTAGCGGATGCCGGCGTGGCAGGTGTGGATGTTGGCGCGCTCCTCGGCCGAGCGTGCTACGTCTCGCCACGAGCCTTGGCAGCCGGCCATGCCAGCCGCGGTGGTATGCACCAGCCGGCAAAAGCGGCTGCAGCGGCTGCACGGGATAAGCGGCTGACCGTCGAGGTCGGTGATGAAGGAGGACATGCCTAACACCGCGGCGAATCGGTCCTGAATGCTCTGCAGCGTCTTGAGCGGGATCAGATCAGACAGGCGTAGGTCTTCGAGCGCGACGTTGGCGGGCGCCGGAGCGACGGCGACGGCCGGGCGTGCGCGGTCACGGTTGTTGAGCCAGGACTCGATGGCGTCGGACGAGAAACGCCATTGGCCCCCCACGCGCAGCGCCGGCAGCTCGCCTTCCTTGACCATTCGGTAAATCGTGACGCGGTCTAGCTGCAGGCGATCCTGCAGTTCACGGGTTGTGAGCAGTTTGTCGGACATGGTCACCTCGCTGATCTTACACGAAAAAGAAACATGTACCAGGAGACTACCACACCACGACGGAACTCACTATGATATAAATCAATCATTTGACTTAGATTTTTATAAATTATTACTCATTTGTCGAGCGGTAAAGGCGCAAGCCATGCTCACCGGCTGGCCAGGGCAAGGCGGCAGCGGTGTTATCGGACGACGATGGGACGACGATGGGACGATGATGGGACGATGATGGGACGATGATGGGACGACGATGGAACGATGATGGGACGACGATGGGACGATGATGGAACGATGATGGAACGATGATGGGACGACGATGGAACGATTTTAGAACGATGATGGAACGATTTTGGAACGATGATGGAAAGAGAGAATACTTGACGAGCCGTGCAGAGCCGGTTATCATCTAGCGCCAAACGATCGTAATCGGTTAGGGGCAGCATCGGCTGCTGCGTTGCCTTCTTCGCTCGTCAAGAGTGCGAGATTTCGTACCTCCCCGCACATGACGCATCTCAAGCGCTGTCTCGCGACAGGAAGGAATCAGGTAACTGCTCAGCCAGGCAGTGAGAATGGTCTCGATAGCGCCCAGAGTGCCCGCTTGCCCGCCCGCCTGCCCCCCTGCCCCCCAATCCGGGGGGGACAAGCATTCGGCTCCCCCCGGATTGGGGGCAGGGGGGGCC
>JAYRVL010000541.1:0-8093 GCA_041918575.1 Anaerolineae bacterium
AGGGCACGCACCCTACGGCGCCCATTCCGAACGAGAAATTGCCCAGGCCTTTCAGGCGCAGCTTGAAGCCGTGCGCAGCCGCGAAATTGCCGCAGCCATGACCCTGCTCGGCCCGCATCGCGACGACATGCGCTTCCTGGTGCAGGGACGCGATCTGCGCACCTACGGCTCGCGTGGGCAGCAGCGCACCGCCACCCTGGCCCTCAAACTGGCCGAAGTGGCGGTGATGACCCAAGTCACCGGCGAAACGCCCGTACTGCTGCTGGATGATGTGATGTCGGAACTAGACGAATCGCGACGCGCCACCCTGCTGCAGGCGTTGGACGGCGTCACCCAGGCGCTGCTCACCACCACCGATTGGGATGATTTCGCGCCCGATTTTCGCCAGCGTGCGCATAGCCTGCACGTAACCGAGGGACGCCTGGCAGAGGCGTCAGCCGAGTTGCCTTCGACGCAGGTTGCGCCTCCAGCGTGACCGCGCGGTTTGCGCGCCAGACCATCCAGGCTCAGCGCCCGCTGAATAGATCAACCAGGAAAGATCGGAACATGAGCCAAGAACAGGCTGAGGTTGTCATCTGCGGCGCTGGCATCGCCGGCATTTCCACCGCATTCTACCTGGCCACGCGCTACAACGTGCGCAGCGTTGTCCTGGTGGACGAGCGCCCCCCGCTCTCGCTGACCAGCGACAAATCCACTGAGTGTTACCGCAACTGGTGGCCGGGGCCGGGCGACGCCATGGTCAGCCTGATGAACCATAGCATTGATTTACTGGAGACGCTGGCGCGGTCCACCGCCAACGCCTTTCATCTCAACCGGCGCGGTTATGTTTACGCGACGGCCAACCCGGCGCAGGTAGAACGCCTGGCCCAGGCCGCGGCTGAGGCGGCCGACCTGGGCGCCGGCGCGCTGCGCGTTCATGCAGCCGGCGCCGCCCGCTCGTCCTACCGGCCGGCGGCGCCGGCCGGTTTCGAGAACCAGCCGGACGGCGCGGACCTCATCACTGATCGGGCGCTGCTGCAGGCGCATTTTCCCTACCTGTCGCCCGCCGTGTTGGCCGTACTTCACGCCCGGCGCTGCGGCTGGTTCAGTGCGCAGATTCTGGGCATGCTCATGCTGGAACAAGGCCGGGCGTTGGGCGTGCGCCTGCTCTCTGGCCGCGTCACTGCCGTGGAACGAGCCGCGGGGCGGATCAGCGCGGTGCGCATCAGTCAGGCGCAGGGCGAAACCTTGATCGAAACTCCGGTCTTCGTCAATGCCGCCGGCCCCTTCCTGGACGATGTGGCCGGGCTGCTTGGCGTCACCCTGCCCGTACACCACGAGCGCCATTTGAAGCTGGCCTTCAGCGATCACCTGGGCGTGGCGCCGCGCCATGCGCCTTTCCTGGTATGGGCCGATGCGCAGCGGCTGCCGTGGGACGACGAAGAACGCGCCTGGCTAGCGGAGTCCGACGAGACGCGCTGGATGCTGGAAGAGTTTGCGCCCGGGGTTCACACCCGGCCCGATGGCCCGGCCGACAGCCCCATCCTGCTGATGCTGTGGGATTATCATGCTCACCCCGTGGAGAGGGTGCTGCCGACGCCGCTCGACGCCGAATTCCCTGACCTGGTGCTGCGTGGGCTTTCCACGATGCTGCCGGGGCTGCGCGCCTACTGGGGTCGTGCGCCCAAGCCTCGCCTGGACGGCGGTTACTACACCAAGACGCAGGAAAATCGCCCGCTGATCGGCCCGCTGGCCGTACCAGGCGCCTACGTCATCGGCGCGCTCTCCGGCTACGGGGTCATGGCCGCGCCCGGCGCCGGCGACCTGCTGGCCCGGCACATCAGCGGGCAGGCGCTGCCCGACCATGCGCGTTGGTTCCTGCTCAGCCGCTATCAGGATCCGGCCTACCAGGCCTTACTGGCAAACTGGGGCAGCACGGGACAACTGTAGCCGGCAACCATCTCTGGCATCAGGCCTCGCCCAAAGGGCCGAAGTAGAACAACGAGGCGTCAGGATCAACGGCAAAGCGCATGCGCTGTAACATGCCTTCGAGACCGACAAATGAGGGTAGGGTCCAGACTTCACCGGGATCGAGTTGCGGAATAAAAACTATGACGGTCAAAGTAGGGTGTGGCGCCGGTGGCAAACGCTCGGCCATTCTTGAAATTCAGCAAACCCGACACGGAAAACTCCGGGTTGTCTATTTCCAAACGATCTGGGCGACTGTGGCGGAACGAAGATCGCCAATCTGAACTTCAAGCTGTTGGATCGTGGCAGCCGCCGAAACGAGTTGACCATCCCTGACTGCAACCCACTGCCCGTAATACTCGGCGCTGTGTTTGGCAAACCACTGTGTGTCCGCGCGCGCGGTTCCGTCATGAACGGCGTGACTCACTTGTGCCGGTCGAGGATTCAACGCCTGTGAAAACTTTTGCAGACCCACGTGATAAGGATACAGGGCTACGCCGTCGCGCGCCAAAGTCTGCGCCAGGTAGTGTAGTCCGGCTTGAAAAGCCAAACGGGCCACGCGTTCAATGATCTCTGGCGGCTGCTGCAGCCAGTCTACTTGTGCGTAAGCCTGGTGGAATGCTTGTTCGTTGCCATCGTCAGACGCAATTTGCAGGTGCGTCAAGATTTCGTCAACTGAACCTGGCTTCACAAGAGGGCCGGCAGACGGCGCTATCTCCCGGTTCTCTTTCTGCAATTGACCGTTGCCTGTTGTCGTATTCCGCGCGGGGGAAGGGTTCAAGGTAGCGGCAAACTTGCTCAAGCCAACATGATCAGTGTAGCGATTGGCGGCTCTGAGCGCCAATTGCCTGGCGGACTCGTGATCACCCGCCAGCAACAGGGCACGCAAGACGCGTTCGATTATGTCCGGTGGTTGCTGTGCCCAATCTACGCTCGAGTACACCGCGGCAAATGAAACTCCGTTTTCAGTTTGGGCAGCCGCTTCCAGCCGCAGCAGTGTCGCAAGTGCGGGCAACTGGTCTCGCATTATACCCCCCGCGCGGCGAATATCAGCAGCCGGTCTACTGCCGCCCCTCCAGGGCCAGGGCCAATGTCTTGTACACCAGCTTGGCTACGGTAAAATCGGCCGCGTGATAGCCGGGGATCGGCGCCAGCTCGACGGCGTCGAAGCCAACGATGTCGGCGTTCTGGGCCACGGTGCGAATCACGTCCAGGGTTTGCCACCAACTCAGGCCGCCCGGCTCTGGGGTGCCCGTGGCCGGAATCAGCGCCGGGTCAATGCCGTCCACGTCAATGGTCAGGAAGACCCGGTGTCCTTTCACCCGCTGCGCCAATTCTTCCAGGTACTGCGGCCGGGTGTGGACCTCTTCCGCAAAGAACACACGCACCGTCTCTGCATGGGCAGCGATGTAGTCCATCTCCTCACGGCACACAGAGCGAATGCCAATCTGCACCACGGGGCCGAGTTGATGAAAGTGCCGCGCGGCGCAGGCGTGACTGTACGCGGACTCCTCGTAGCTGGCGCGCAGATCGCTGTGCGCATCAATCTGCACGGTCAGCAGCAGCGACCCGTCCGCGCAGAAAACCTGCGCCAGGCCCCGCGCCACGCCCACGCTGACGGTGTGCTCGCCGCCCAGGGCCACGACGAACTTACCCGCGCGGGCCTGCTCGGCCACCACTTCCTGAATGGCATCCACCATCGCCGCCGGGCCTTCCATGCTGGGCGCCAGGCCGGGGAGGGTGTGGATACCCCAGCGCAGCGCCATCTCGCCACCGAACTCGCGATCCAGCAGCTCCACCTGGGTGGAGGCCTGCAAGATCGCGCGCGGGCCGTTGCGCGCGCCGCCGCTGTAGCTGACGGTGGCTTCGTAGGGAATCGGCAGCACGACCACGCGGCTGGTCTCGTACGCGCTAGACTCTGCGGCCAGTCCTAAGAAATTGTCCGGCGGTAGAAATGTGTAACCCGGCATGGCGATCTCGCTTGTCTCAGAACTCTGGATCGGTGGGGCGGTTCCGCTGATAGGCCGCGGTCAGGCTGGCCAGCAGGTCGGAGCGTCGGTCGTACAGGCGTTTGTGCGGCCGCGGCGCGTGCTTCGCCAGCGCGTACGCGGTCAGGATAGGCAGCGCCAGGGTGCTGTCGGTGTAGCAGACGATGCTGTCCGGCAGTTGATCCGGGTCCACCTTGCCCCAGGTGACCGCCTCCGACGGGGTTGCGCCGCTCAGGCCGCCGGTGTCGGGCCGGGCATCGGTGATTTGCACGAAATAGTCGTGGCCCTTTTCGTCAATGCCCATGATCTCCTGAATCTGCGGCTCCGTCTGCAGGATGAAATTCTTGGGACTGCCGCCGCCGATGATGAGCACCGCGCTCTTGCCGCCGCTGGCCTTGGCGCCATAGACAATGGCCGTGGTTTCGTTGACATCGGCCTCCGGGTCGAAGCCCAGTTGACCGCCGGCCAGGCGCAGCGCGGCCACGTTCATGCCGATGGTCGAATCGCCGGGACTGGACGTATAGACCGGCACGCCGGCCTCGAACGCCGCGCCCAATACGGAGCGGTGAGTCAACCCCAGGCGCAGCTCGCGGGCGCGCACATATTTACCCAGGTGATAGTGCAGCTCGGCCGTGCTCATGCGGCGCTGGAACTCCGGCGCTCCCAGCACGCGGCGCAGGAACGCGTCCGACTTGAGCAGCACCTCCTGATCGAAGACGATGTCGTAGATGCGAATGATCTTCTGTGCGCGCAGTTCGACATCGTCCACAAAGGGCGAGGTCTGGAAAAGCTCAAAGCCTAAAGAGCGGTGCAGGTCGTGATAGAGATTGGCGCCGGTGCTGACGATCCAATCAATCAGGCCGGCATCAATCAGCGGCGCCAACGCGGCGTGGCCCAGGCCTGTCGGCGTCAGCGCGCCCGCAAGGGTGATGCCCACAGTGACATCGGGTTCGAGCATCTTCGTGACGAACAGCCGGCACGCTTCGCGCAGCCGCGCCGCGTTGTAAGCCAAGAAATAGTCATCTACCAGGTCGGTCACGTTCAGATGGGTCGAGATTGGCTGTGGATCGAGCTTACGACCGTAGGACATCGTGCATTCTCCTGATTGGCGATTGCCTGCTTGATTCTGAAACGACCTTGCGCCTCGAATACAGGCGGCGGGGCGGCTGTCTGCGGCCTGTGGTGATCAGACCTGCATCAGGCTGCGCTTCATGATGGCGTAGTTTTCCAGCGCCTTGCCGGCGCCGATGGCGACGCAGGCGATGGGGTTTTCGGCCACGTAGCAGGGAACGCCGGTTTCTTTGGTCAGCAGCTTGTCCACGTTGCGCAGCAGGGCGCCGCCGCCGGTGATGATCATGCCGCGGTCAATGATGTCGGCTGCCAGCTCGGGCGGCGTCTTTTCCAACGTCGCCTTGACCGTGCCCACAATGGCCTGCATCGGTTCGGTGATGGCCTCGGTCACTTCCTCCGAGGTGATGGTGATGGTCTTGGGCAGGCCGGCCACCTGGTCACGGCCGCGCACTTCCATGGACATATTCTCGGGCATCATGACCGCGCTGCCGATCTTGATCTTGATCTCTTCGGCGGTTTGGTCGCCAATCAGCAGGTTGTACTTTTTGCGCACGTAATTGACGATGGCGTCGTCAATGCGATTGCCGCCGATGCGAATCGCGCTCCAAACCACGATGTCGTACATGGAAACGACAGCCGCTTCGGTCGTACCGCCGCCGATGTCCACCACCATGTTGCCGGTGGGGGTGTCAATGGGCAAACCTGCGCCGTACGCGGCCGCCAGTGGCTCAGGAATCAGATAGGCTTCGCGCGCGCCGGCTTCCAGGGTGGCATCGCGCACGGCCCGGCTTTCCACGCTGGTGACGCCCTTGGGCGTCGAAATCATGACACGCGGTTTGAAGAGTGGGTTGCGGCCACAGGTGCGGCGGATGAAGTAGCGCAGCATGGCCTCGGTCACGACATAATCGGCGATCACGCCGTTGCGCATCGGTCGCGCCACTTCGATGCTCTCCGGCGTGCGGCCCAGCATATCGGCAGCTTCCTGGCCGACGGCCACAATTTTGCTGTCACGCGTGGCAATGGCCACAACCGATGGTTCTTGCAGGACGATCCCCTTGCCCTTCATGTACACGAGCAGGTTCACCGTGCCCAGATCAATGCCCAGTAACTTTTCGAACATGCTATCATTTCCTTCTCTGGCTTGTTCGCCGAGAACAGCCGGAGGCGATTATACGGGAAAGCAGAATACGATGCAAGTTGGCGCCTGGAAGAAATTTTCACGCCAGACGAGCGGCCCGCTGCGCGCGACGTTTCGCCAGCAGGCTCAAAATGCGCGCGTGCCGCGCCCGCGTGATGGGATAGAACGACACCAGAATGATGCCAGCCACGAAGAAGACCGCCGGCAGCGGACCGGCGAGAAAGCGAATGGTGTGCAGCGCCCCGGCCGGCTGTGTTGCATCCACCAGGTTGGCGTTGGCCACATAACCGCTGGCCGCAAGCAATGTACCGGTCAGGGTAATGGTCAAGGCGCCGACCAGTTTCTGGATCAGGGTAATGACGCTGTAGTACGCGGCTTCCTGGCGCTGGGCGCGGCGCAGCTCATCCCAATCAATCACGTCGGGCAGAATCGCCAGGGGGATGGCGTGCGCGGCCGAGACGCCAACGCCAGCCAACGCGGCCAGGAAAAAGACCAGGTTGACGCGGCCGGGCGGCATGAAGCTGAGCGCCAGGAGCACCACTGCCAGGAAGGCCATGCCCAGTTGATAGGCGCGCGGTTTGTCCAGCCTGTGCGCAATCCACACCCACAAGGGCAACGCCAGCACGCCGACGCCAAACAAGAGCAGGAAGATGAGATCGCGCGCGCCGCTGTCCAACAGAAAATAATCGCGAATGAGAAAAACGAGGACGAATTGGATCAGGTCAATCGGCATCCAGGTCAGCAAATAGACGCCCGCGGCGATCAAGAAAGCCTTGTTGCTGGCCGCCATGCGAAACGAATCTACCAGGCCAGGCGTGGGAAGGTCCTGGAACTCCGGGCGCTCGCGCATGAAGGCGAACACCAGCCAGATAGGCAGCACACTGGCCAGCCCTAACAAGGCCGCCATCCAGATATAGGCATTGTGACGGGTCGCGCCGCTGGCGCCCGGGCCGGCGATGGCATCTACCAGGGCCAGGGGCGCGACCGCGCCCAACAGACCAAAAGCAATCGAAAAGGCCATGCGATAGGAGTGCAGCGAGGTGCGCTCGTCATAGGTGGGGGCCAGCTCAGGCGTCAGTGCGATGTAGGGCACGTTGACCAGCGTAAAGAAGGTGTCGAACAGGATGTACATCGCCGTGTAGTAGATCAGCAGTGCGGTCTGGCTGGGCATGGTGGGAACGACCCACATCAGGATGAAGGCCGCGCCGAAAGGCAGCGCGCCAAACAGAAGGTAGGGACGGCGGCGGCCCCAGCGCGAACGGGTGCGATCGCTCAGGGTGCCGATAACCAGATCGTTGATGGCGTCCCAAATGCGACCGAGACCAATGGACACCCCGGCCAGCCGCGGGTCGAGACCGACGACGTTGACCAGAAAGTCCAGGTAGAGCAGGGCCAGGGCGGTGGAGGTGAGCGAGAAACCGGAGTCGCCGGCGCCATAGATGATTTTCTTCCAGGTGGTCATGTCTGTCTCCTCCAGCGTGCGGTTGAGTCCGGTTACCAGGGAACCTGCGGTGAGCGGTAGAAGTTGACCGCCAGGGCCTGCAGGAGCGCGCCGTGGCCGGCCAGGCGCTGGCGAAAGTCGTCCCAGCGGCGGCGGTTGGCCGGGGACCAGGCAATCTCCGCCAGGGCAGCCAGCCGCGGGAAGGCCATCCATTCGATGTCGGCCAGGGTGGTCAACGTTTCCGACCAAAGCGGCGCTTCGATGCCCAGGATGTCAGATTCGGCCACGCCTGCCAGGTGAGCGGCCGGATCCCAGTCATACGCGTCCTTGACCTCCACGTAGCCGGCCCAGTGCAGACCGAGGGGCGCGGACGCATGATACTGCATGTCCAGGTAGGCCCTGTTGGCCGGCGAAAGGATGATGCGCGATCCCTGCTGCACCGCCCGGCGCGCGTCGTTGCTGTGCCAGTGCTGAACGACGGTGGTGGGCAGCAGGCGCGCATGGGCGA
>JAYRVL010000542.1:0-6359 GCA_041918575.1 Anaerolineae bacterium
ATTGCGCAACAGCGCAAGTAATTGCGCAACAGCGCAGGTAATTGCGCAACAGCGCATCTGTGTCATTGTCTCTGGGGTTTCCGAAAGCCGACTGTTTCGTGAACAGTCGGCGCCTGTAACTGCTCAGGCGGCCCCCCAGCCCCCCAACCGTGGGGGGAAAAGCATTCGGCTCCCCCCGAATTGGGGGGCAGGGGGGCACTCCGGGCGCTATCGAGACCATTCTCACTGCCTGGCTGAGCAGTTACCGGCGCCTGACAGAATGTGGAAACCCTGCTGAGTCAGGTGCAAGACGCACGAGGGGCGAGATTTGTTCAACAGGGGGTGTGGGGCGCAAAAAAGTCCGGCGCCAGTTCGACGCCGGACTCTTGGTCCGTCAGCGGCTCAGGAGACGGCGGGGACCGTCTCCTGTTCATGTTCGTTACAGGTCGGTTTTGAGGGTCAGTTGCCGGCCCAGCGGCTCCAGTTGTAGTAGTCGCGCGAGCGGCCAAAGGCAAAGTAGACGGGCGCGCTGCAGACGCTGCAGTTGGTGCTGCCGGGGATGTAGTGAGCGCCGGCTACCCAGTTGTTTTGACCGGGTTGGAAGACGCGCACCGTGTTGTAGTCGCCCCACTTGTTGTCCGAGGGCCGCGCGTTGCTGGCAACCACGCTGTTGAAGGAGAAACCTGGCGGCGCGTTGACAAAGTCATCGGCGATGATGTAGCCGACGCGCGGCTTCCAGCTATCGCTGCTCTGTGCGTAGTCCATGACAATGCCCAGGTCGCCGCGGGCATTGGCCGCCACACTGGGGTAGCCATAGCAGTGACTGGAGCTCCAGATGTAGGGTCGTCCCTGGTTGCCGCTGACCTGGGTCATGGTGTCTTCGTAGATCGCGTAGCCATCGATGTAGGGCTGCGTGAAGTTGCCGCCCTGCTGCGCGTTCCACCACCAGCCGAGGACTTTACGGCCGTTGACGTTCAGGTTGGCGTAGTGCAGCTCGTAGCGTGCGCCGGCCAAGAGGCGATCGCTGGAGCGGCCCATCCAGTTGCCGCTGCTGCTGCCGCACTGATGGTTGCTGCCGTAGGTCCAGGCCGCCACGGTGTTGATGAACTGAACCAGGTTGTTATTGTTCTCCGCCCAGCGCCAGATGCTGATGCGGTTGTAGGGCGAGCTGGTGGGGTTGTTGGATGCAAAGTACATGACATGGTCCGCGCCCTGCACCGGCACGAAGGTGAACCACGAGGTGCTGGAAGTGTAGCTGTAGCTGAAGCCGGAACATGAGCGCAGCGAGTCCAGTGGGAGGCGCAAGAGCGCCGTGCGCGTCCAGGAACTGGCGGCGTTGAACAGATTGAAGGTAATGTACGCGTAGTCTGCGCTCAACTGGATGTGCGGGTAGTCCCACCATTGGTTGGTCCAGCCGGCGTTGGTATTGGTGGGGTAGAAGTCATAGGCGCAGAAAGACGATCCACCATTGGTGGAAGCGCCCAGGCGGAAACGGTTGACGCCGGAGGCATTGGCCACGCCCTGGCGCAGCCACAGGAACATGTCACGCGCTTTGTCGTACTGCACGATCTGGTCGCAGCAGAAGTCCGACATGTTGGTGTACGCGTTGACATAGCTCCAGGAGGAGCCGCCGTTCGTGGAACGCGCCGCAAACCAGTTGCCGCTGTAGAAGGCGTACTTGCCGCCGACGCCCAGGCTCGGTTCGAGCACGTTGGACTTGTAGCCGCTGGGAAGGATGCTGCCGAAGTAAGAACTGCGATAGATCTGAGCGTCGCCAGGCGCTTGCGGCGCCTTGTCGGCTGTAGCATCCTCGACCAGCGTGGTTGCAGACTCAGGCGCAGGGGCGGCATCCAGGGTCAGTCCGTCATCGGTCCCGGCCGCTGCCAGATCACGCGCCGGGCCCGGCAGGTTGACGCGGTCGCTGTTATAGTCGAGTTGCGCCTTCTGCTCGTCGGTCAATTCCGGCAGTTTGTCGGACCATTCCATCACTTCTTCGACTGGCGCCGCGGCCACGGCCGTGTCGGCGCCTTCGGTGGAAACGAAGCCCTCCTGGCTGCGCTGCGCATAAAGCGGCATGCCCGCCAAGACGACCATAACGACCAGGGCCAGACTCATGGCCCGCAAGCGACGACTAAAGAGACTCATACGATCCTCCTGTGACAGATGCAAACTAAACTTGACGCGCCAGACAAACCATCACCACTGGGTGGAAAACCGGCAACGGTTCACTGGCATTGGATGATTTGGATTCAGGGGTGCGAAGGGGAATGGGGATCAACCGAATGTGTGCGATAGGTTATTGACTGCCTCCTTGCACTTTGCCAATGTCGTTGTACTTGGGCGTCACTTGCGCTGCTGCGCAATTATGCAACGATGATAGCCTGCGAGCGCATTGGCCAGGCCGGTTGAAGAACTGGCCGGGTAGGGCCGCGTAACGAACACACGGGAAGATAACGCCAGTATAGCAGACAGTCGCGGATGATTCTGTAAGAATACTGACTTTGATTTTTCTGGCGCCCCGTGTTTCGGTAGATCAAGAAGTCAATGGCCCTACGGTGACATCAGGCACGCAATGAGTTTCCCGGACGCGTTTGCTGCCAAGTCACCGAGGGCCAGTCAGGTTCCCGGCTGCGGGCCGGGCGATCGTCGGATGATCTGAACGCCAGTCTACCACGAGTGCGGCCGCAATACCTGACATTTCTTGCCAGACAGGAGCGGTACACGGATTGACGCGAAACAGGAGCGGTACACGGATTGACACGGATTCACACGGATCGCTTTGGTATCTGTGTTGATCTGTGAAAATCCGTGTACCAACAAGCCGGAGGTTTGTGTTACGGCGCGACGTAGGGTAGGTAGCTGCGCCGTTGCTGCGCGCCGCCGGTGGGCGTGGGCGTTGGGGTGCGCGTGGGGGTGGGTGTGGCCGTGGCTGCGCCGCTGCCTTCGGTCAGGTTCTCGCCGCTGGTCGCCAGGCCAAAGGGCTGCGAGCCTCCCTGGGGCACGTTGAAGCCCTTGACCTTCACGGTGTACGTTCCGCTGGGCGCGTTGTCCAGGAAGATGGTCTCGATGACATTGTTGCGGTCGGCCGAGCCGCCGCCGTTGCCGTGGTAGACTGTGCCGGTGGGGCCGGTCACTTCCAGGTCGAGGTCATTGACAAGGGTGTGCGCAGCGCCGGGATTGGCGGGATAGTCCAACCAGGCCAGGGTGATACGCAGCGGGCCGCCGCCGCCAATCGGGGTGGCGGTGGGGGTGGGCGTGGATGTCACAGTGGCCGGCGGGCCGCTTTGCACATCGAAACTGACATCGTCAATGAAAAAGCTGGAAAGAACGCTGTCATCGGTGACGACGCGGAAGCGCACGCGCACCGTCTTGCCGCGGATGGCCGTCACCTGGCTGGGGGTCAGGGTGTAGGTAGCAAACTGCCAGTCGTCGGTGGGCGGCACGGCGTCAATCTCCACGGCATCCACGTAGTGCGAGCCGTTGACGGGATCAATGATCTGCAGGGCGAAGTAGTCGAAGCCGGCGCTACTTTCGTCGGTGGTTGACCAGTACCAGAAGCCGAGGGTGGCGCCGGTGGCCGCGGCCGAGACATTGACCGATTGGAAGAGCTGGTCATCGGCGTCATGATAGCCGCCGAGCCAGGCCGCGTAGCTGCCGCTGTGCGGCGCGACAGGCAGGTCATTGGCATGGTTGATGATGGGCGTAGGCACCTGGGTGGTTTCAGTCCAGCCGGTGTGATACTGCTCGAAGTCGCCGTTGGTCAGCATTTCAGCGGCCGGCTCCCGCGCAGCCAGGGACGGCTTGCCGCGGCTGCCCGTTGCATCGGCGCTGTTGGCCGCGGTGGTGTTGTTGATGGTAAATTGATAGGTCTTGGTTCCGCCGGCGCCCACGCCGGTCGCCTCGTTCTTGAGCACAATTTGGATCGGCGAGTCCGGCTTGATGCTGGCGGCCACATCCACACGCCCCCAGCCGGTCACGCTGTTGGGCCGGCCGTTGGGCACTTCCTGGGTGGCGCCGGTCCCGTACTGGCCGGGCGCCATGTTGTGCGCGCCGTTGATCAGCGCCGCTTTGACCAGCGCGGCCAGCGGATTGGCGATGCCGCGCACGCTGATCAGCCACTGGCGCACCAGCGCGGTGGCGCCCGCGGTCAGCGGGGTGGCCATGCTGGTGCCGCCCTCGTAGAGGTAATTGCTGTCGTACACGCCCCAGCCTGTGCCTGCGCCGGCGCCGTGTGAGCGCACCGAGACGATGTTGGTGCCAGGCGCCACGATGTCAGGCTTGATGCGGGCATCGTCGGTTGGCCCGCGGCTGGAGAAGGCCGCCAGCCCTTCCGCGTTGTTCGAGAGGCGGTCCGAGCTGACCGGGTTGGCGCTGAAATCGCTCGGCCAGCAGTTGCCCCACAGACTGCACGCCCCGCCGGGGTTGTAGCCGCCGCTGCTGCGCAGGTTTTCGCTGGCGCCGACGGTGATGGCGTTCTTGGCCGTGCCCGGCGAAGCCATGGAGTCGGGGTCAATCACCCCGTTGCCGTTTTGATCCGTGCCCTCGTTGCCCGCGGCAAAGAGTACTACCATGTCCTGGTGCGTCCAGGTGAATTGATCCACTTCCTGCGCGTTGGCGGTGTAACCGCCATACGGATTGCCCCCCGAACCGGTGACGCCCCCCCAACTGTTGGTGTGGATGCGTGCGCCGTCGTTGTACGCCACCTGGAAGAGGTCGTTGAGGTCGTCGGGAATGCCGCCCAGGCCGCCGCCGGCATCTTGCAGGGATTGAAAGACAAGCTGGGCCTCAGGCGCGACGCCGGCAAAGGATGAAGCGTAAGTATGGGTTGCCGGATCGCTGCCCGAATTGACGCCATTGCCCAGCACCGAGCCAGCCACGTGCGTGCCGTGCGCGCTCGGATCGCTCCAGTTGTTGGGCCGTCCCAGGGCATAGGTGCTGACGATGCGGCCGGCGAAATCGGCGCTGATGGAGCCGAGGTTGCCGGTGTCGAGACCGGAATCGGCCACACCCACGATCTGACCCTGCCCGAAGAGGTTGACGCCCTGGGCGGTCATGCGCTGCCAGGCCAGGTTGACGTTCATGATGCCGCGGCCCACATCGTTGGTCAACCTCACCGGATAGACCGGCTCCACCCACTGCACGGCCTCCACTTGGGCCAGCGCGGTCAACACGTCGGCGCCCAGGCGCAGGCGCAGCACAGGCCCCCAACCGTGGTCAGAAGCGGCGCTGACCTGCGCGCCCAGTCCACTGAGGGCAGCCGCCAGGCTGTCCTTGTTTTCGCCGGGAAAACCGAGTACGCGCAGGTCGAGGTCAGCGCCCGCGCTCTTTGCAGCTTCTTCGGCCAGGGCCAGGCTGAGCTTGAAGGCCGGGTAGTAGGCGCCGATCCAGCGTACGTGCGGCAGTTGACGCGCCTGCGCCAGGCTGGCGTTCGCCTGAACCCGCACGATGAACGCGTAGTCGGGGATGTAGATGAGCGGGTCCAAGCCCGCGCTCACCAGGTCGGCCTTCCAGGCTTCTTCGATTGGGCCGCGGAACTGCACGATCTGGTAGGGGGCCTTCTCTGGGTTCGGCAGGCCGAGCGCGCCGGTCGGCATCTTTTGCTCAGTCTCGATCGGATCGAAGGTGGCCCACTGCAAATGCAGGAGGACGCTGCCCGTTTCCTGTGCGCGTATGGCGGTGGTGGCCGCGAGGCCCGCGCCGAGCACAAGCACAAAGGCCAGGAACAGAAAGAGCCTGGGTGGGGAATTCCCTGGAGAATTGGCAGGGCGTGTTGCGAAATGTTCGTCCATCGTACTCTCCTTGTTTTTTCCTTTTTGGTGGTGAACGGGGACAGATAGGAACGGGGGACGGAAAGGGGGATTGACTGCCGCGCCGATCAGCAGATCAGCTCATTCATCTGGGGATCAACCGGGTTGAAGTGGTCCGGCGGTGGCGCACACGAGCCTAATCATACATCCAGGGGCGTATCAGCGTCAAGTCTCAAGGGGCCAGGGGGCCAGGAATTCCAAACCTGGTCGCTGAAGACACCTGGAATGGAGGCTTTAGCCGGTTATTGGGCGCTTGAGAACCCTGTGGCAGACCGGCTGAAGCCTCGATTCCGGGACCATTTGGAATTCCTGGTCCCGTGGGGCATGGTTATGTTGGAAATAGAGGTCTACGTGGGCATCGGCGACGAAGCGCAGGTGAAGGGGGGAAGCGTTGGGCATTTGGAGTTACACCTACGATGCGGTTGGGAACCTGCTGACGCAGACCGATGCGCGGGGCACGAAGCTGTGGTTTGGCTATGACGGCTTGAATCGGCTGACGCAGAAGCGACTGACAAACGCGAGCGGAACACCGCTGGCGAACTACACCTACGACGATACCAGCAATGATAACAA
>JAYRVL010000543.1:0-1802 GCA_041918575.1 Anaerolineae bacterium
CCCGCCATGTCTTTACGAAATTGCTGCACGTCGCCGATGGCCTGGAGCACGTTCGCCTCGCCCAGCCGGTCGCCCACCTGCCGGTACAACTCCTGCGCCTGCCCGTACGACGCCAACGCTCCCTCACGGTCGTCACGAAATTGCTGCACGTCGCCGATGGCCTGGAGCACGTTCGCCTCGCCCAGCCGGTCGCCCACCTGGCGCGCCAACGCGAGTCCGCGCTGCGCGCTCGCAAGGGCATTCGTATAGTCTCCCGTCAACCGCAAAACATCAGAAAGATCCCGACACAGACCAACTACGGTTTCTTCCTCGCCGACCGGATAAGATTCCGTGACTACACGCAAAACAACTGCGATTTCGTTCCAGTAGCCGCGTCTCTCCAGACTCTCGTCGCGGCCGGTCAACCGATCCGCTGCGCGGGCCGCCGCGCGCCAATCGCCGGCCGCCAGCCAATGCCGCGGCACGGCCAGCACCTCGTGCGGCGTGACATCGCCGCCGCTTTGCCAGAGATCTGTCAGGAAATGGGCCGCACGGCGCTGCGCCGCGGCCGGGTCCGTCAGCCGTGCCAGGCCAAAGTCACGCACCAGGGGGTGGAACCGGCAGTGTTCCCCCTCTTGATAGAGCAAGCTGCGCGTGCGCAGCAGTTCGCGCGCCTGACTCCACGCGGCCGCAGACAAATCCGCCACCGCGGCCGCGCCGGCATCGCTGAACGGGGTGTAGAACACGGCCAGCGCGGTCAGCGCCTGCTGTTCACGCGGCGGCAGGTGGTCGAAGGAGAGGGAGAGGGACGCTTCCAGGCTGCGCAGACGCTCCGGCACGCCGTGGAGGGTGGCGTCAGCCAGTTGGGCGCGCCGCTCGGCCAGGGCCGCAGCCAGCTCGCCCAGGTTGGGCCAGTCACGCGTCAACGCGGCGGCCAGTTCGATGGCCAGAGGGTGCCCGTCCACCTGCAGCAGCAGGGCTTGCGCGCCGGCGGTCTGCCCGGCAAGCATCTGCGGATTGGGCAAATGCCTTGCCAGCAGGCGCGCGGCGGCATCCACGGGCAGCGGTTTGAGTTCGAGCAGCAGCCAGCCCGGGCAACGCACCGCCTCGCGTGTCGTAATCAACGCCAGGCAGCCGGCCGGCAGCGCGCTGAGAAAATCGAGGAAGCTCCCGCGGTCGGCCGCGGTCTCGAAGTTGTCTACCACGAATAGCGCGCGGCGCCCGGCCAGGCTGCTCAATACCGCGGCGCGGCGCTCCGCGGGCGGCAGCCCCTGTCCACCCGGAACGAAGGAGATCTGATCGGCCGCGCTGTCGAGGAAGGAATCAACGCCCAGGCCATTTTCGCACGAGTGGAAGGCAATCGCAGGCGGGTCGCCGAAGCGCCAGCCCTGACGACCGATCATGTGGTGAGTCAGCGCGGTTTTGCCAATGCCACCGACGCCCCAGATGACGATGCTCTGACCGGCCTCGAAGGCCCGCGCGAGGCGTGGAATCTCCTCATCCCGGCCGACGAAGAACGACGGCGCCACCATGAACGGCGCGGCTGCTGTGAACGGTGATTTGAGCACGGTTTCCTCCGCATGAATGAACGAACAGGCGTCATGTCTGCGTCCATTTTACCCTGTTACGCACTTTTGCGCAAGGAGAGGGGAGAGAACAGAGATCAGGGATCAGAGATCAGAGATTGGGTACGTGGAAGGCGAACGATCCGTGGTCTCCGGTCTCCGGTCTCCGGTCTCCGGTCTCCGGTCTCCGGTCTCCGGTCTCCGGTCTCCGGTCTCCGGTCTCCCCCAGGGTGGTGGCCAGGCTGGGCAGGGTCAGCA
>JAYRVL010000544.1:0-8044 GCA_041918575.1 Anaerolineae bacterium
CTCCGCTCTCCGCTTTCCGCTCTCCCCCTCTCCCCTTCTCCCCATCTCTCCGCTCTCCGCTCTCCGCTCTCCGGTCAACAGAGTGGATGATGTCACATTCTTGCACAGTATCCATCAAATGATATAATTGGACTCGTGATTGTCTCGTTTCCTCCCAGGGAGGCGATCACGTTTCCTGGCGGCAGACCTTGACGGCAAGACCTACGTAGTAAATTCGGACCTGTCCGCGCAAGCGCTGGCAATCCTGGAACCGTTTCTCGAACGAGATGTGCTCGAGAATCTTCTGAAGGAGTGAGGTGCAACGTGCAGACTCAGAACAAGGTGATTGTGGTCACCGGTGGGGGAAGTGGGATCGGAAGGGCGCTGACCCTGCGGCTGGTGAATGCCGGGGCGCGTGTGGCTGCCATTGACATTCACGAGAATGCCCTGCAAGAAACGCAGGGCCTGGCCGGGCCGCACAAGAGCGCCATCAGCCTGCATGTGGTCAATGTGACCGAGCGCGAGGCGGTCAATGCGCTGCCGGAGACAGTCATCGCCGCGCATGACGTGTGGATGGCCTCATCAACTGCGCCGGCATCATTCAGCCCTTTGTGCGAATCAAGGACCTGGAGTTCGATGCCATCAAGCGGGTCATGGATGTCAACCTGTACGGACAGATTCACATGATCAAGGCGTTCCTTCCCCACCTGCTCGCACGCCCGGAGGCGCACATCGTCAACATCTCCAGCATGGGCGGCTTCTTCCCGGTGCCGGGCCAGACCATGTACGGCGCCTCGAAGGCGGCCGTGAAGCTGCTGACCGAGGGTCTCTACGCCGAGATGATCGGAACCAACGTCCATGTCACGGTGGTGTTCCCGGGCGCCATTGCCACCAACATTGCGCAGAACTCCGGCGTGGTGATCGCCGGCCTCGGTAATCAGCAGGCGCACAAGTTCTCCGCCACGACGGCCGCTGTGGCCGCAGAAACCATCATCAACGGCATGGTGCGCAACAAGTTCCAGGTGTTCATCGGTCAGGACGCCCGCATGATGGACCTGCTGAGTCATTTCTCCCTGGGGAGGTTGTCATGGTTTCGCGTCTTCACCGCTTCTGGATTCCGCTCCCCGCGCCTGATCTCGCCGCGCCGCGCGCGGCGCGGCCGCATTTCAGGCGCCGCCGCCTGCTGGCGACCGCATGGCTCCTGCTCGCGGTCCTGCTCTGCGCGTGGATAGCGCGCCCGGCTGCCGCCGCGCCCCCTTCACCCACCCTGCTCGATGTTCCCCTTACGGTCAAAGAAAACGTCGGCGTTGCCATCGCCAACTACCCGGTCAGCGCGGTGATCCCGCTGCCGCAGGGCGCGTACACCAACCCGCTGCAACTGGGCATGGCCGGCGTCCCGTCCCAGGTGGAGGTGCTGGAACACTGGCCCGGCGACAACAGCCTGCGCCATGTGCAGGTTCATTTTCAGGCCACCGTTCCCGCCAACGGCGCTGTCGTCTATCATTTTGGCGACGGCGGGTCGCTGGCGCCGGCCGAGCCGGTCAGCCTGATCCAGGCCGGCGCGGCGTTGACGATCACCACCGGACCGCTGCGGCTGCGCCTGAACACCGCCGCCTTCAATCTATTCGATGCGGTCTGGTTCGACGCCAACGGCAATCGCATCTACGAGGCGGGCGAGCAGATCGTGGCGCCGCACGGGCAGAACGGCGGCGTCTTCACCCCGCGCGCGGGCGCCGGCGCGGTGCAGTACGACGCCGGCCGCAATGACCTGGCCGTGACGGTCGAGCAGAGCGGGCCGCTGGTGGTCGTGGTGCGCGTGGAGGCGCCGGCGCGCTTCGTCTCCACCACCAATCATCTGCACGGTTTTGCCGTGCGCATCTACGCCTACGCGGGCCAGGCGATGCTCAAAGTGGACTATCAACTGCAGAATTCGGACAAGACCGTGGTGCGCTCCTGGCCCCTCTACTTCGAATCGCAGCGGCTCGATCTGCGCCTGGCCTTGCAGGGCAACCCCACCCTGCGCTTTGGCCTGGGCAACGGCAGCGTTCACACCCGCAGCCGCGGCAGCGGCGCGTACCTGGCCCAGGAGATGCACGATCGCTTCGCCATCTACAGCCAGCCCGGCCCAACGCAGGTCTATTCCGCCACCCTGCCGGCCGGCACAGGGCCGGAGGGCTTCCTGGACATCAGCGACAGCCAGGTCGGCGTGACCGCCGCCATTCGCAACTTCTGGCAGACCTGGCCCAATGGCTTGGCCGTGGATGGGCAAAATCGCCTCAGCCTGGAGTTGTGGCCGGCCTGGAGCGCGCATTGGCTGTCGTTCCTGTACGCGCAGAATGCCCAGAGCGGCTTCAGCCCCAGCGGCCTCTACTGGCTGGATGACATGCAGCACTACCTCAAGGAGACGCAGTTTTGGTTTCATGGCCCCGGCGCCGCCAACGCCACGCTGCTGGGGTTGGCGCGCACCTGGCAGTTTCCGCCGGTGACCGTCGTCCCCACCGACTGGTATCGCCAAACCCGCGCCACGGCCGACCTGGGCGGCGTCATCCCGCCGGCCGTCGCTATTCCACCGGCCGCAGACCGCCGCCTGCCCTTCTACAACACGCCCGGCTATGACCCCGAAGACTGGTACGATCCCCAGAGCGCCTACTATGGCGCCGGCTGGATCAACTTCTGGGATCCGGAGCCAGGCTACCGTTCGGTGGCCTGCACGGCCGGCGGCTGGGCCTACGCCGCCACCCATCTGATCGCCACCGGCAATCCCGCTGACTTTTTCGAGGCGGCAGACCATGGACAGAGCGAATTGAACCTGCGGCCGGAGTGGCTCACCGGTTACACGCACGACGCAGATTGGTCACAGTTGCAGCTTTCGGAGAACCCTTACTGCGGCGGACGCTGGCGCATCTATGAAGGCTCTGTGTCGCCCCTGGCCGCGCCCCCCTTGCCCGACACCGTCGGCGATTTTCCCGTTTACCGGGCGCGTGACGATCAGCATGGCTGGACCTACCATGTGGCCGACGCCTACTGGCTCACCGGCAATCCCTGGATACGCGACTGGTACCGCTTCGTGACCGAGTTCCGCCGCGTGCGCCTGGAGCAGTTGGACCCCTTCCCAGACAATAACAGCCGTGCGCGCGGCCATTCGCTCAACCAGGTGGTGCAGGCCGCCCGCGTCGCCGGCGATGTCACCCAGCTCGACCGCCTGCGCACCCACCTGCTGACCTTCCTGCGCCCGGATCAGGACCGCTTCTACGGCGATCAGCGGCCGGAAACGGGCGAGTCTGGCGGCGGTTTTCAGACCGGCTACCTGATGCGCATGGTGGTTGACTACCTGGAAGAGATGCGCGCCCGCGGGGACTGGCAGGCCTACGCGGAGGGGTTCAGCTATCTCAGCGGGTTGGTGGCGTGGAACTACAACTTCGGCAACTTCCCCTACTACTTCGACGTCCGCGGCGGCGGGGTGGGCGTTTCCAGCGGCACCAGCCTGACCCTGGTAGACCCGGTGGCCTGGTATTACTGGCACAGCGGCCGGCAGCCCATCCTGGCCCATCTGAACCAGTACGTCACCAGCGGCATCAATGGCGGGGAGCCGCCCTATGGCGAATTCAACGCCTGGAGCGGGCAGTACGAAAGCCGCTACTACCTGTTTGTCAAGCACACCGTGCGACCGGATAGCACGCCGCCGCCGGCCATTGGCGACCTGGTAGCCCAGAGCCTGACCGGCACGGTGCGCCTGCTGTGGACTGCGCCAACCGACGCGGCGCGCTATCACATCGTTTGGAGCGATCGGCCGCTGGTCGAGCCGCACTCGCTGTCGCCCGCGGTGATGAACTGGTGGGCCGCCAACGCAGTCGGCCCCGCGCTGACGGTCACGCCTGGGCAGCGCCAGATGTGGACCATCGCCACCGGCGCCACCGCCCCGGTCTACGCGGCCATTTTCAGCTTCGATGCGCAGGACAACCTGAGCGTCATGTCGAATGTGGCCCTGGCCGCGCCGCCCGTCCCCTGCCTGGCCGACATTGATGACAACGGTCTGATTGACCTGCTGGATGTGATGTTAGTGGCCGGCAGTTGGGGCACGGCCAGCGGTCAACCCGGCTACGTCGCTCGCCACGACATGAACAGCGACGGCCTGATTGACATCTGGGATGTGCAGTACGTGGCAGGTCGCTTCAACCAGACCTGCACAGGAACCTAGATCACATCGCCCGGCTTTCTCTGCCACGAATTTCGTAACTGCTCAGGCGGCCCCCCCTGCCCCCAATCCTGGGGGAGCCGAATGCTTTTCCCCCCAGGATTGGGGGGTAGGGGGGCACTCCGGGCGCTGTCGAGACCATTCTCACTGCCTGGCTGAGCAGTTACTGAATTTCACTAATTTTCACGAATTGCTCCCTGCCTTTCGTGTCAATTCGTGTCATTCGTGGCAAAAAATCTGCGCCGGCTCAGGGCGCGTCAGCGCTGCGCCTTGACGCCTTCCTGGCCGCGGCTGCGTTTGACTTCACTCAGGACCAGCTTCTCATCAATCATGCTGATGTCCCCCGGCGTCTCCTGCACCAGGATGCCGTGCGCCGCCCCCCATTCCACCGCGGTCTGCAGGTCGCGCCCCTTGAGCAGGGCAGCCAAAACGCCCGACGCAAACGAATCGCCGCCGCCCGTGCGGTCGGCGATCGGAATATCCTTGCGCAGCGGCGCCACAAAAAACGCATCCCGGCGGGTGTCGTAAAGCACCGCCGACCAACTGATGAGATCGGCGTTCGTCGCCCCGCGCCACTGCGTGCCGATCAAACTCAGGTTCGGATAATCGGCCGCGACCTGGCGCACCGTGACACGATAGGCTTCCAGCCAGCCGTCGAAGGTGGCTCGTTCGGCGGTTTTGACCGTCTCATACCCCAGGGCATCGGCCAGGTCTGAATCGTTGCCGACCAGGAAACCGATGTGGGGCGCCAGTTTGCGGTTGATCTCACGCGCCCGCGCCTTATCCGGTTCCACCTTGGAGCGATAGTTGAGATCGGCTGCCACGAAGACGCCATGCTCGGCCGCGGCAGCCATGCCTTCCAGGGCCAACTGCCAGGATGTGTCGGAAAGCAGGCTGAAGATGCCGCCCGTGCTGAAGACACGCACGCCAAGCCGGCCGAACAGATTGCGCCAGTCCATATCGCCTGGCCGCAGTTGGCGCACGGCTGAATGGGCGCGGTAATAGAGCGTGTCCGATGGGATCACCCCCTTGCCCACGAAGGTGAAGTTGATGCCATTCATCAAGGAACCCTTCTGATCGGTGGAGAAACGCGTGCCGTCGTTCCTGGTGTCGAACCAGATGATCTGCTCCGTGCTGACGCCCGCGGCGCGCAACTGATTGCGGATGTTGCGGCCGATGTGATCGTCCACCAGGGCGGTCAAGACGACCGTGCGCAGGCCAAAGGTGTAGGCAAGGCCGCAGGCGACGTTGGTTTCGCCGCCTCCCTGGAAAATGCGCATCTCCCGGGCCAGCGCGGTTGGTACGTCATAGGGATCGAGACGCAGCATCACTTCGCCCAGGGCCGCCGCGTCATACGCACAGTCTGCAGCGGAACGGATTGCATGGTAAGGAATCGTCGTGGTCACCAAAGCACCCCTTTTCTCAGGCTCTGGCCGCTGCAATCAGGGCGAGAGTCGCAGCAACGATACGGCTGACGCCGTCCCAGTCGCCTTCCCAGTCGCCTTCCTTGACCGCCTGTTGGGAAATGAGTTTCGAGCCGATGCCCACGGCCGCCACGCCGGCCTTGAACCAGGCATCGATGCTCTCCGCGGTTGGTTCAACGCCGCCGGTGGGCATGATGCGCGTCCAGGGACAGGGCGCCAGGATCGCCTTGACGAACGCAGGCCCGCCTACGGTCTCGCCGGGAAAGATCTTGACAATCTCGACGCCCATCTCTTCCGCCTGTGCAATTTCGGACGCCGTAGCGCAGCCTGGACAATAGGCGATTTTGCGGCGGTTGCAGAAGCGCGCCACCTCCGGGTTCAGGTTGGGGCCAACCACAAAGGCCGCGCCCGCCGCGACATAGAGCGCGGCCGTGGGCGCATCCACGATCGAGCCGGCGCCGAGCATCAGGTCAGGCAGCTGCGCGGCCGCCCAGCGGCTGACCTCCTGGAAAACAAAGGCCGCGTGATCGCCGCGGTTCGTAAACTCGAACAGGCGAGCGCCGCCGGCGTAACACCCCTTGAGCGCCTGTTGAACGACCACAGGATCGCCATGATAGAAGACGGGCGCCAGGCCCTGTCCCACGATGGCGTTGAGCACAGCGAGACGCGAAAAGAGCGCCATGTTAGCATCCTTTCAGAGCATTCCTCCGCTGATGAGCGGAACGATGTTCAAGATATCATGATCCTGCAACTGCGTACCATACTGCGCCAATGCGCGGTTGTGCGTAATCAGCCACGGCGAGCGCGCATCCACACCCACCAGTCTCAGCGCATCCATGACGATAGCGCCATCTGGCAGGTCAAGCGTGCCGCCGAGAAAACCGTTCGGGAGACCGACACGCTGCAGGAAACCGGATAACTGCACTTCAATCTGCATGATCATTAGGATCCTCCCGCACAACGGTCGTCGCAGCCGATTCTGACCTGTCCAACAGCGCCGCGGCCCAGCCCAGGTCGAGCCAGTGCAGCCGCGCCGGAGTCGGCCGACCCTCAGCATCCCAGCCACGCATGGCGTAGTAAAGGCGAACAGCGGCCGCGTACTCCTCGCGTGGAATCGCCACCCCCTTGTAGACGCCCGATGTCAATGGTTCGTGCAGGCGGGCGGGCAGCATGTCGTCCGCGAAACCCATGCCTTCCCGTGCATTGAACACCCGCGCCAGGGTGACGCCGCGCTCGCCCCACAGCAGCAGTTCGCTGAGGCTGGTATTCCAGCCGGTCACCGCGGCCACCGCCCGGACGATTTCATCCAGTTGATAGGTCGAAAACTCCGGCGCCATGTCGAACAGGCAGAAATCCAGCACGTTGATCAGACTCCACACATTCTGCAACGCGACGAACAGGCGCACCTTCTCGGGGCCAAGAGAGAGCGCGGGCACCGGCTCGGTGATGCCCAGGGGGCGAATATCATCGAGAGTAACCCACGCGGTCTGGCGGTCGGCGTCCACGGTAAACCAGGGATCGTGCGCCGCGTTCAAATGATCGCCGCCCGTAGGCGAGAGACCGTAGCCCAGCGCCACGCCCCATTTGCCGCGCGGTTCATGGGCCGGCAATTCCTGGCCCTTGACCTGCATGGCAAAACGCATGGCAGCGCCGCCCAATTGCTGCGCCAGGCGCCGCGAGCCTGCGGCCAATAGATCGCCGATGCCATCACGCCGGGCGATTTTCTCGATGCAAGCGAGGATGGCCTGACCATTGCCAAAGCGCAGATCAATGCCATCGGTCTGCGCGGGCGTCAACAGCCCGTGCTCGAAGCAGTCCATGGCGCAGGCAATCGTCATCGCGCACGAAATGGTGTCAATCCCATAGCGGTTGCACAGCTCGTTGGCCTTCGCCACGATCTTGAGGTCGCTCACCAGGCTGCCCGAGCCAAAGGAGCCGATGGTCTCGTACTCAGGCCCGCCATAGGCCGGATCAATGGTGAACTCTGGCCCGGCGTAGCTCACCACACGTTTGCAGCGAGTGGCGCAGGCAAAACAGGTGTCATTGCCCTGCAAGATCGTCGCTTGCATCCGTTCACCGGAAATGTCCGCCGCCCTGTCGAAGGCGCCGCCGCGAAAGTTGTGGGTAGGCAGCAACCCTGCATCGTTCAGCGGCAGCACGCCCTTCGCCGTGCCCAACGCCTGATGAACGGAGAGCGCCGGGTGGGTCGGGATGGCCCTGTTGAACTTGACGGTTAGCTCCCGAATCGTCTGCGGGTCAGCCAGCTGGGGTTTGCGCGTGCCGCGCACGACAATTGCACGCAGCTTTTTCGATCCCATGACCGCCGCCGGCATAGCGGCGATAGAAACTTGCCTCCGGCGTTTCGATCAGGAACTGGCCGCTGCTCAGATCCACGCGTAGAATGCGGCCATTGTATCCGTTCACTGTGCCCTCCCACGGTTCTTGA